>NZ_JBISWL010000068.1:0-8190 GCF_044462265.1 Kocuria rhizosphaerae | reverse complement strand
TTCAGCGGGGTGCTCGAGGAGATCGTGGCCCAGCCCGAGGACGTGATCCCGGTGGGCGAGCCCCTGTGCTACATGACCACGGAGGCCGAGGACCTCCTGGGCGACATGTTCGACGAGCCGGCCGCACCGGCCGCGGCCGAGCCGGATGAGCCGGCGGAGCCGGTCGGTGGGCCGCCGGTCCCGTCGGTGGCCGAGGCCACCGGCGGGGTGTCGGTCCCGGTGGCCGTCGAGTCCGGCAACGGTGCCCCCGCCTCCACACCGGCGCCCAGTCCGGCAGCCGCGCTCTCGAGCAACCGCAAGCCGGTCACGATGCCCAAGATGTCCATGACCATGGAGGAGGGCACCATGGCGCAGTGGTTCAAGCAGCCCGGGGACACCGTCACGGCGGGGGAGCCGATCTGCGAGGTGGAGACCGACAAGGTCGAGATGGAGGTGGAGGCCCCGTTCAGCGGGGTGCTCGAGGAGATCGTGGCCCAGCCCGAGGACGTGATCCCGGTGGGCGAGCCCCTGTGCTACATGACCACGGAGGCCGAGGACCTGCTGGGCGACCTGTTCGACGAGCCGGCGGCGCCGGCTCTGGCCTCGGCCGGGCCGGCGGTGCCGTCGGCAGCCGAGGCCCAGGGCGGGGTCTCGGTCCCGGTGGCGGTCGAGTCCCAGGACGCGTCACCGGCGCCCGCCCCGGCCGCCGTGTCCTCGAACGCGGAACCCGGGACAACCCGGGAGATCGCAGAGGAGCGGGCCTGGCCGGTCGCGGTCCCGGCGGCGCGCCGTCTCGCGGCCGAGACCGGTGTGGACCTGGCGAGGGTGCGCCCGACGGGGCCGTGGAGCACCGTTCGGGTGCCGGACGTGGAGGCCGCCGCCCGGCCCCAGGCCGCGGCGCCGGTCGCTGCTCCTCCTCGCCGACCCGCTGTCGCAGTTCCACAGGCGACGACGACGGCACCAACCCCGCCCACCGCGTCGTCTCCGCAGCAGAGAACACCGCGGACGGAGGAGGGGTCGCGGTCGGAGATCCGTCGCCGGCGCCTGCGAAAGCAGACGGCGAAGGTGATGACCGCCTCCGCCCAGATCCCTCAGTTCACGGTCTACGCGGATCTGGACCTCACCGGGCTCGACAGAATCCGCAAGACGGAGCTGCAGGGCGCGGGATGGACAGCGATCCTGCTCAAGGCCCAGGCCCTCGCCCTGCGCACCCACCACTCCCTCAACGCCTACTGGTCGGACGAGGGACTGGTTCCGAACGCGGACGTGGGCATCGCCCTGGCCGTCGACACGGACAACGGCCTCCTGGCTCCCGTGCTGAGGAATCCGGACAACGTGCCGCTGCTGGAACTCGACCGGCGAATCCGGGGTGCGGCAGCCGACGCCCGAAGGGGTTCCCTCAAGCTGGAGCAGCTGCAGGGTGGAACAGCAGTGCTGTCGAACCTCGGAGGGTTCGGGATCACCTCGTTCAACGCGCTGCTGACGCCTCCGCAGTCCACGGCACTGTCCCTGGGATCGATCGAGCAAAGGATCGTCGTGGGCGAGAACGGTACGTTCGGGGCGCGGCTGCTCTGTACGGTCGGCCTGACCGCCGACCACAGGACCGCCGACGGTGCGGACGCGGCCCGGTTCATCGCCACTCTGCGGAGCATCATCGGCGATCCCACCCGGTTGGGCGCCGTGGTGTAGGCCCTCGGCCGGCCGGGGACCCGCTCTCCGGCCGGTTGGGTGCCGTCGAGCCCTGGCAGGTCCTCAGCTGGTTGCCGGGACGCCGACTTGGCTATGGTTGAGACATGAAGCCCCCAGGAGGCCAGGACTCCACCGCTCGATCCACGGCAGCCGGGATCGTGCTGGCGGCCGGTTCGGGCACCCGCTTCGGCGGCTCTGTGAACAAGGCCTATCTTCCGCTGGCCGGTCAGAGCCTCATCTCCTGGTCGCTCAACGTGATGGCCGAGATCAATGAGATCTCACCGCTCGTACTGGTCATCAGGCCGGAGGACCACCGGCGAGCCGAAGCAGTGCTTGACAAGGAGGTAACCGCCGATGTGGAGATCGTCTACGGCGACTCGACCCGTCAGGGTTCGGAGCTGAGAGCGTTCCGGCACCTCGTGCCGCGGATCGATGCGGGGCTCGTGGACTCGATCCTCATCCACGACTCGGCGCGGCCACTGCTCTCCGCGGAGCTGTGCGCGGCCGTGCTGCATGCGACGCGCGACTACGGAGCGGCCATCCCGGCCCTTTACGGTCCGGACATGGCCATGACCGGTGACGGCGGTGGCACGGTTGTGGAGTTGCGGCACAGCCACCTCGTCCGGGCGCAGACGCCCCAGGGTTTTGCCGCCCGGCCCCTGGTGGATGCGTACGAGGCAGCGGCTCGGGACGGTCTCGATGCGACGGACACGGCGGGGTGCGTCGCCCGGTACACCGACCTGCCCATCCGGTGGATATCGGGCGAGGACCAGAACTTCAAGATCACCTACGCCCACGATCTGGTGGTGGCCCAGCAGCTGATCGCTGCCATGGATCACCAGGTCCACTGAGTGCGGGACCACTTCGTTCTCGAGAGCGGGAGGCACCGATGGAACAGATCCAACACGCGTCGTTGGTCTGTGCCTCGTGTTTCACGGAGTGCGACCACGAGATGACCTACGCCGGTCGACTGCTGACCTCCTTCAGGTGCAGCAACTGCGGAGCGACGGTGAACATCCGCGTGTCCGAGGACTACATCCCCGACGTCGGCCGACGGCTGGCCAGCAAGCCGGGACGGATGATGCGGCGTTTCCGCAAGCACCCTGTGAGCTACACCTTGAGCCTGCCGCGAGCCGTGGCGACCAAGCCCCGGGAAGTGGTGGCCGAGCTGCGGCTGGCCATCGCCGCGCGGGCGCACGAACACCGAGACCGCCCGGGTGGAGAGCCGCCCGTGGGGAGTGGGGAGGACACGGGGACGGAGGCGTAGGGCACTGGTCCGGAGTGGCAGACTGGAGCGGTGATCACAGGTCTGCCCCGCACCGGCATCGCCGTCGACGTCCACGCCTTCGGCCCCGAGGACACCCCGCTGTGGCTCGCCGGGCTGGAGTGGCCGGGGGAGACCGGGCTCGCCGGGCACTCCGACGGGGACGTCGTGGCGCACGCCGCGGCGGACGCGCTGTTCTCGGCCTCCGGCACGGGCGACCTGGGCTCCAACTTCGGGGTGGACCGGCCCGGGATGCGAGGCGTCTCCGGGACGCGGATCCTGGCGGAGGCCGCCCGGATCGTGCGGGCGGCCGGCTTCGAGATCGGCAACGTGGCCGTCCAGCTGATCGGGGAGCGGCCCCGCTTCGCCCCGCGCCGGTCGGAGGCGGAGGCCGTCCTCACCGAGGCCGCCGGAGCGCCGGTGACGGTCAGCGCCACGACCTCCGACCACCTGGGCTTCCCCGGCCGGGGGGAGGGGCTCGCGGCGGTCGCCACCGCTCTCGTGGTCCCCGTGGGCGACTCCCGCGCCTGAGCCGGGCGCCGTCGGCCCGACACTATGATGGGCCGTGTGACTCTGCGCTTCTACGACACCGTGACCGCCTCCGTGCGGGCCTTCGAGCCGGTCCGTCCCGGCGAGGCCCGGCTGTACTACTGCGGGGCCACCGTGCAGGGCATGCCCCACATCGGGCACGTGCGCTCGGCGCTCGTCTTCGACCAGCTGGCCCGCTGGCTGGACTTCCGCGGCCTGCGGGTGACGACGGTGCGCAACGTCACCGACATCGACGACAAGATCCTGGCGAACTCCGCCGCGTCCTTCGAGCGCGGCTACCGGGGGGACCACCCGCAGGAGGAGTGGTGGGCGCTGGCCTACCGCTTCGAGCAGGCCTTCACCGCGGCCTACGACGCCATCGGCATCGCCCGGCCCACGTACGAGCCGCGGGCCACCGGGCACGTGCCCGAGATGCTGGGCCTCATCCGGTCCCTCGTGGACGCGGGCCACGCCTACCCCGCCCCGGACGGCTCGGGCGACGTCTACTTCGACGTCCGCTCGTGGGACCGCTACGGCGAGCTCACCCACCAGTCGGTCGAGGACATGCAGGACGCCCCCGACGCGGACCCCCGCGGCAAGCGGGACCCGCGCGACTTCGCCCTCTGGAAGGGCCACAAGGAGGGGGAGCCGGAGACGGCCCGCTGGGACTCCCCGTGGGGGCCCGGCAGACCCGGCTGGCACCTCGAGTGCTCGGCCATGGCCGGGAAGTACCTCGGCGACCACTTCGACATCCACGGCGGCGGCCTCGACCTGCGCTTCCCCCACCACGAGAACGAGCTGGCCCAGTCCGCGGCGGCAGGGCGGGCGTTCGCCACCCTGTGGCTGCACAACGGGCTGGTGACCTACCAGGGCGAGAAGATGTCGAAGTCCATCGGCAACACCGTCTCCCCGGCGGAGATGCTCGCCGAGGCGCGGCCGCTGGCCGTGCGGTACTACCTGGGACAGGCCCACTACCGGTCCGTGCTCGACTACCGGCCCACCTCCCTGGCCGAGGCCACGGCCGCCGTCGAGCGGGTCGAGGCCTTCCTGCGGACGGCCCGGCAGGCCGGTACGGACCACTCCGGGACGGCCGCGGACGCGCCCGAGGCCTTCGCCGAGGCGATGGACGACGACCTCAATGTCCCGCAGGCCCTCGCGGTGCTCCACGAGACCGTCCGCGCGGGCAACTCGGCGCTGGCCTCCGGCGCGGACGCCGCCGGGCAGGCCCGGGCGGTCCGGGCCATGACCGACGTCCTGGGCCTCACGCCGCTCATGGACCTGGGCGGAGGCGGCGGGAACGCCGCGGAGCACGCCGCTCTCGACGCGCTCGTCCGCTCCCGGCTGGCCGAGCGGGACGAGGCGCGGGCGGCCAAGGACTGGGCCCGGGCCGACGCCATCCGGGACGAACTGGCCGCGGCGGGGCTGGCCGTGCGCGACGGCGCCGACGGCTCCGCCTGGACCGTGGCCTGACCGGCCCACCCACCCACGACCGAACAGAGGAATCCCATGGCAGCCCCCAAGCGTCCCGGCGCGATCCGCAAGAACAAGAAGGGCCCCCTCGTCGGCACCGGCGGGCACGGCCGCAAGGCCCTCGAGGGCAAGGGCCCCACCCCCCGGGCGGAGGACCGCCCCTACCACAAGGCGCACAAGCTGAAGAAGGCCGCCGAGAAGCGGGCGCAGTCCCCGGCCGGGCGTGCCCGGACCCGGTCGAGGGCTCCCGAGGACCTGGTCACGGGCCGGAACTCCGTGCTGGAGGCCCTGCGCGCCGAGGTGCCCGCCAAGGCCCTGCACGCGGCGAGCCGGATCGACGTGGACGACCGGGTGCGCGAGATCCTGCAGCTGTGCGCGGAGCGCGGCATCACGATCCTCGAGACCTCGAAGTCCGAGCTCGACCGGATCACGGGGGACGCGATCCACCAGGGCGTGGCCCTGCAGGTTCCCGCCTACGAGTACGGCGACGCCGTCGAGACCGCTCGCAGGCTCATGACCCAGTGGGAGAAGCGGCACATCTCCGCGCCCCCGCTGCTCGTGGCCCTCGACGGGATCACGGACCCGCGCAACCTGGGTGCCATCATCCGCAGCGTCTCCGCGTTCTCCGGCCACGCCGTGGTCCTGCCCGAGCGCCGCTCCGTGGGCGTCACGGCGTCCGCGTGGAAGACCAGCGCCGGCGCCGCCGCGCGCGTCCCGGTCGTGAAGGCCACGAACCTCAACCGCGCGCTCGAGGAGTTCAAGGGCATGGGCTACTTCGTGGCCGGCCTCGACGGCGGCGGCGACGTCGACCTCCCGGAGCTCGAGCTCGCCACCGAGCCCCTCGTGGTCGTGGTGGGCGCGGAGGGGAAGGGCCTGTCCCGGCTGGTCGCCGAGAACTGCGACCAGATCGTCTCGATCCCCATCGACTCCGCGATGGAGTCCCTCAACGCGTCGATGGCGGTGGGCATCACGCTGTACGAGGTCTCACGGCGTCGTGCTCGTTCCTGAACCCCTGCGCCAGGACACCGGGCGCCCGTACGTGTCCCGCCCGTACCCGCTCGGGGTGCACCCCTCCGCCGAGCGGGACGGGAGCGCGAACGTCGCGGTCTACGCCCCCGGCGTCCAGGACCTGGACCTGGTGTACCGGCTCCCCGGCGGGACGTGGCAGCGCCGCCGGCTCACCGGACGCACGGGCGGGGTGCACCACGGCACGATCCCGCCGGACGAGCAGCAGCGGCTCTCGGAGACGGGCTTCGAGTACGTGCTCCACCGGGACGAGGCGCCCGCCCTGCCCGCGGGCACCGACTACGGCTTCGTGCCCGCCGACTGGTCGGTCGCGGCGCGCCGGCGCTCCGCGAACCCCGCCGACCGCCAGATCCTGCTCGACCCCCACGCGAAGGGCCTGCGCCGCGTCGCCCCGCCCCCCGACGTGGACGACCCCGGCCCCGACGCCTACGGCGGGCGCTACGTCTCCGTGGTCGTCCAGCAGGACTTCGACTGGGACGAGGACCGGGCCCCGGCCACGCCGTGGCGGGACACCGTCGTCTACGAGGCCCACGTGAAGGGCCTCACGATCCGCCACCCGGACATCCCCCACGAACTGCGCGGCACCTACGCCGGCCTCGCCCACCCGGTGATGCTCGGCTACCTCACCTCCCTGGGCGTCACGGCGGTCGAGCTGCTGCCGGTCCACGCCCACCTCGACGAGCCGCACCTCACGAAGCTGGGGCTGAGCAACTACTGGGGCTACAACACGCTGGGCTTCTTCGCCCCGCACGCCTCCTACGCCACCGCGGCCGCCCGCGCCAAGGGTCCCCAGGCCGTGCTGGACGAGTTCAAGGCGATGGTCCGCGAGCTGCACCGGGCCGGGCTGGAGGTCTACCTCGACGTCGTCTACAACCACACGGCCGAGGCCGGCCAGGACGAGCCCGCCTACTGCTGGCGGGGACTCGGCGACGAGGCCTACTACCGGCACGGCGACGACGGGCGCTACGTCGACGTCACCGGGTGCGGCAACTCGGTGAACTTCGGCAACCCCCGCGTGGTGCAGATGGCCCTGGACTCCCTGCGCTACTGGGTGCAGCGCTGCCACGTGGACGGCTTCCGCTTCGACCTCGCGCCCGAGCTGGCACGGGACGAGCGCCACCGATTCACCCGCAACCACCCGTTCCTCGTGGCCGTCGGCGCCGACCCCGCCCTGTACGGCGTGAAGCTGATCGCCGAGCCCTGGGACGTGGGCATGGGCGGCTGGCAGACGGGCCGCTTCCCCGAGGGGTGGGCCGACTGGAACGACCGCTTCCGGGACACGGCGCGGGACTTCTGGCTCACGGGCCCCCGCAGCATGAGCGTGGGCGGGGACGGCGGCAACGCCTCCCGGCTCGCGGGGGCGCTCGCGGGCTCGGCGGAGATGTTCGCCGCGTCCGGGCGCAGCGCCCTGGCCTCCGTGAACTTCGTGACCGCCCACGACGGCTTCACGCTGGCGGACCTCGTCTCCTTCGACAACAAGCACAACCACGCGAACCTGGAGCGGAACCGGGACGGCACCAACGACAACCACTCCTGGAACCACGGGATCGAGGGACCGGCACGGGACGCCCGGATCCGGTCCGACCGGGCGCAGACGTCCCGCAACCTCATGGCGACCCTGCTCTTCTCGCAGGGCGTGCCGATGATCACGGCCGGCGACGAGATCGGTCGCACCCAGCACGGGAACAACAACGCCTACTGCCAGGACAACGAGCTGTCGTGGACCGACTGGCACCTCGCTCCGGCGGCGCGGGCCATGCTCGCCGCCACCCAGGAGCTGATCGGCGTGCGCCGGGAGTTCCTCTCCGGGCAGCCCTCGCACTTCCCGACGCGGCCGGACGAGGTGCTCATGCACTGGTTCGGTCCGGCGGGGAAGCCCATGACCGCGGCCGACTGGCAGGCTCCCGGCTCCCGCACCATCCAGGTGCTGCTCGGCTCCCGCGGCGGTCGGATCGCGGGCCTGGTGGTCGTCAACGGCGCGAGCGCGGACATGGCGATCACGTTCCCGTCCCTGACGGACCTGGTGCCCGCCGACGAGGACGGCTACCCCCTCGAGACGGTCGGCGGGGTCTTCTCCCTCGTGCACAGCACCGCCTCGGTGCTGCACGGACGCTACGGGACGCGCTTCCGGTCCGGGCAGGCGCAGGGCGTCCCCGCCAACTCGGTCACGCTCTTCCGGGTGCTGTGAGCCCGGCCGCACCGGGACCCCCGGACGGCGGAGGGGCCGCCCCCGG
>NZ_JBISWL010000067.1:0-11723 GCF_044462265.1 Kocuria rhizosphaerae | reverse complement strand
CCCCTCCGCCGGGGGCTCCGGCCGGGAGCCCGCGGCGGGCTCAGGCGTTGGCCACGAGGCCCAGCTCCGCCTTGTCGGCCAGGTCCGCGTGGTCCGGCAGCACCCGGACGGTGTAGCCGAAGGGGCCCGAGCGGTCCACGGTGATGCTTCCGCAGAACTTGTGGCGGCCCCCGCCGAGCTCCCCGGCGGGGGACAGCGGCGCGTGCTTGCGCTCGTGGATGTGGTCCGTCTCCGACACGCGGCCGTAGCCGATCTCGACCTGGACGTCCTCCGGGCTCAGGGAGCCCAGCGTCACGTACGCGCACACGGAGAGCTCGTCGCCGATCTGCGGCTCCTGGGCGACGCCCTCGGTGTCGACGTGCTCGACCGTGACCTGCCCCCACGCCTGCCGGACCCGCCCGATCCACCGGGACTTGGAGCGCGCGGCGGCGTGCCGGTCCTCGGCGGCCCGGCGCCCGGAGACGGCCGCCGGCACGTAGAGCTGCTGGACGTAGTCCTCGAGCATGCGCTTGGCCGAGACCCGGGGACCCAGGGTCGCCAGGGTGTGCTTGACCATGGCCAGCCACTGGTGGGGGATCCCGTCGGCGCTCGGGTCCGAGCCCTCGGCGGTCTCGCCGTAGAAGCGCGGGGCCACGTGGTTCTCGATGAGCTCGTAGAGGGCGGCCGCCTCGATGTCGTCGCGCTCGTCCGGGTGCGCGCTGTCGTCCGCGGTGGGAATGGCCCAGCCGTTCTGGCCGTCGTACATCTCGTCCCACCAGCCGTCGAGCACGGAGAGGTTCAGCCCCCCGTTGAGGGCCGCCTTCATCCCGGAGGTCCCGCACGCCTCGAGGGGGCGCAGCGGGTTGTTCAGCCACACGTCGCAGCCGGGGAAGAGGGTCCGGGCCATGGCGATGTCGTAGTTGGGCAGGAAGACGATCCGGTGCCGCACCGCGGGGTCGTCCGTGAAGCGCACCAGGTCCTGGATCAGCCGCTTGCCCTGCTCGTCGGCGGGGTGGGACTTGCCCGCGATCACGAGCTGCACCGGACGCTCGGGGTCCAGGAGGATCTTCTTCAGCCGCTGCGGGTCGCGCAGCATCAGTGTGAGCCGCTTGTAGGTGGGCACACGCCGGGCGAAGCCGATGGTGAGCACGTTCGGGTCCAGGACCGAGTTCGTCCAGCCCAGCTCGGCGTCGGCGAGGCCGCGCTTCTTCCACGAGGCCCGGAGCCTGGCGCGGACGTCCTCGACGAGCCGGGTGCGCAGTGCGCGGCGCGCGGCCCACAGCTCGGCGTCGTCCACGGTGTAGATCCGCTGCCACCGCGCGGCGCGGTTGAGGTCGGGGCCCATCGGGTCGAGGGCCAGCTCGGCCATGCGCGGGTCGATCCACGTCATCACGTGCACGCCGTTGGTGATCGAGCCGATCGGCACCTCGTCGACGTCGAAGCCCGGCCACAGGCCCTGGAACATGCTGCGCGAGACCACGCCGTGCAGCTTCGCCACGCCGTTGGCCCGCTGGGCCAGGCGCAGTCCCATGACGGCCATGTTGAACTTCGAGGGGTCGCCGCCGTCGTAGTCCTCGGCGCCCAGGGCCAGCACGTTGGCCGTGGGCACGGAGGGCGCGAGGCCCGCGCCGAAGAAGTGCTCGATCTGGGAGCGCTCGAACCGGTCGATGCCGGCGGGCACGGGGGTGTGGGTCGTGAACACCGTCGCCGAGCGCACGGCGGTCAGCGCCTCCTCCCACGTCATGGGCTCGGTCCCGTCCTGCGGCTCCATGAGCTCCGCGATCCGCTCGATGCCCAGGAAGCCGGCGTGGCCCTCGTTGCAGTGGAAGACCTCCGGGGCCGGCACCCCGGTCAGCCGGCAGAACGCGCGCAGCGCGCGGATCCCGCCCATCCCGAGGAGCAGCTCCTGCTGGAGCCGGTGGTCCCCGCCGCCGCCGTAGAGCCGGTCGGTGACGCTGCGGGCGTGGTCGTCGTTCTCCGGGATGTCCGAGTCCAGGAGCAGCAGGGGCACCCGTCCGACGTCGGCCCGCCAGATGTGCGCGGACAGCGTCCGGCCGTTGGGCAGGGGCAGCGTGATCCGGGCGGGCGTCCCGTCCTCCTCCCGCAGCAGCGTGAGGGGCATGCCGTCGGGGTCGAGCACCGGATAGGACTCCTGCTGCCACGCGTCGCGGGAGAGGGACTGCTTGAAGTAGCCGTGCTGGTAGAAGAGTCCCACGCCGACCACGGGCACGCCGAGGTCGGAGGCGCTCTTGAGGTGGTCGCCGGCGAGGATGCCGAGACCGCCGGAGTACTGCGGCAGCACGGAGGTCACGCCGTACTCGGCGGAGAAGTACGCGATCGTCCGCGGCGCGTCCTCCGACTGGGTCCGCTGGTACCACAGCTCGTCCGTGAGGTAGCGGTCGAGATCGGCGTCGAGCTCCGCGATGCGGCGCACCGTCCCGGGGTCGTCGGCGATCTGCTGGATCTCCTCGCGGGTCAGGGACCCGAGCAGCTTGACGGGATCTCCGTGGACGGTCTCCCAGGCCTGCGGGTTCAGGTCCGCGAACAGCTGCTCGGTGGGTCGGTGCCAGGACCAGCGGAGGTTCCTCGCGAGACGGCTCAGAGGGGCGATGGACTCCGGCAGCACGGTGCGCACGGTGAATCTACGGATTGCCTTCACGCCGTCAGACTACCGGTGCGGTGCCCGGAATCCAGGGGCGTCGCACCGAGTCGTCCGCTCGGCGCGCCGGGCCGTCCGCGGAGGTCGCGGCGCGGGGCAGACGCTCGTCCGGCGAGGTCGTGGCGGGCTTAACGATCTCGTGGTTTGTCGCTAACGTGTTCCAGGTGAGCCAAGCCAACACCCCGCCCGCGCCCGGCCCCGGGTCGAACCCCGCCGGCACGCCAGTCCCTGACCCTGCGACGACCCCGGCGGTCCCCGACCCCGGGGCGACCCCGGCCGGCGAGGCGGGTGCCGCATCGGCGTCCGCCGAGCCGCCCGCCCGGAAGGCCCCCGCTCGCCGGAGGACGTCGACCGCCAAGAAGTCCGCGGACGCGGCCGCCGTGCCGGACGAGCCCGGCGTCGAGGTGGTCCCCGCCGCAGAGCCGAAGCCCCGCACGCGCCGGGCCACCACGCCCAGGGCGTCCACCGCCAAGACCTCGACGGCCAAGACGTCGACGACGAAGGCCTCGGGCACCAGGGCGTCGACGTCGAAGACCGCCGCCCCGAAGGCGCCCGCCGCGAGGACGGCCACCACCGCGCGCCGGAGCACGACCACCCGGAAGAAGGCCGCCGGCTCCGCGTTCAGCCGCGAGAACCTGGTCTACGGCCGGATCCCGGTCGTGGACGTGGCCCCGGTGGTCGAGGACGGACGCTTCCCGGCCAAGGCGGTCCCGGGCCAGTCCGTCCGCGTGGGCGCCACCGTGTTCCGGGAGGGCCACGACGCCCTCGGCACCACCGCGGTGCTGTACGACCCGCAGGGCACGGAGACCGAACGGGTGCCGATGCGCCTGGTGGCTCCGGGCACCGACCGCTACGAGGCGTGGCTGACGCCCACCGCCGAGGGCGCGTGGACGTTCGCCGTCGAGGGCTGGGGCGACCTGTTCGAGACCTGGCGGCACGCCGCGGAGATCAAGATCCCCGTGGGCCAGGACGTCGACCTCGTGCTCGCCGAGGGCGTGCGGCTCTTCGACCGCGCCGCGGCCGAGGACGGGCGCCCGGAGTCCGACACCGAGCTGTTCCGCGCCGTCTCCCGCACCCTGGGCAACGGGGACCTGCCGGCGGAGCACCGGCTCGAGGCCGCCACCGCGGCCGAGGTCCTGGCCGTGGTCGGGGACCGCCCGGTGCGCGACCTCGTCACCGAGAGCCGGCGCTGCCCGCTGAAGGTCGAGCGCGACGCCGCCGGACGCGGCTCCTGGTACGAGTTCTTCCCCCGGTCGGAGGGCGCGACGTTCGACGCCGAGTCCGGCAGCTGGAACTCCGGCACGTTCCGCACCGCCTCGAACCGCCTGGAGGCGGTCGCCGGGATGGGCTTCGACGTCATCTACCTGCCGCCGATCCACCCGATCGGGAGCACCCACCGCAAGGGGCCGAACAACACCCTCGTGGCCGGTCCCCAGGATCCCGGCTCGCCGTGGGCCATCGGCGCCCCCGAGGGCGGTCACGACGCCATCCACCCGGACCTGGGCACGTTCGAGGACTTCGACGCGTTCGTGGCGCGGGCCGGGGACCTCGGCCTCGAGGTCGCCCTGGACCTCGCCCTGCAGGCCTCCCCGGACCACCCCTGGGTCACCGAGCACCCCGAGTGGTTCACGACCCGCGCCGACGGCTCCATCGCCTACGCGGAGAACCCGCCGAAGAAGTACCAGGACATCTACCCGATCAACTTCGACAACGACCCGGAGGGGCTGTCCCTCGAGGTGCTGCGGATCGTGGAGCTGTGGATCTCCCACGGCGTCAAGATCTTCCGTGTGGACAACCCGCACACCAAGCCCCTGTGGTTCTGGGAGTGGCTGATCGGCACGGTCAACGCGGCCCACCCCGAGGTCGTCTTCCTCGCCGAGGCGTTCACCCGCCCCGCGATGATGCAGGCCCTGGCCCGGGTCGGGTTCCAGCAGTCCTACTCCTACTTCACGTGGCGCAACACCAAGCAGGAGATCACGGAGTACTTCGACGAGATCAGCAACCGGACCTCGGCGGTCTACCGGCCGAACTTCTTCGTCAACACCCCGGACATCCTCACCGAGTACCTGCAGTTCGGCGGGCCGGCGGCCTTCAAGATCCGTGCCGTGCTGGCCGCGACGGGCTCCCCCCTGTGGGGCGTCTACGCCGGCTACGAGCTCTTCGAGCACGTAGCCCGGCAGGGGGCCGAGGAGTACGTGGACAACGAGAAGTACCAGTACCGTCCCCGTGACTTCGCCGGCGCGGAGGAGCGCGGGGAGTCGCTGGCCCCGTACATCACGCGGCTCAACGAGATCCGGCGGCGGCACGCCTCGCTGGGCGACCTGCAGAACCTCACGGTGCAGCAGACCTCCGACGACGCACTGGTCGCCTACTCGAAGACCAAGACCGTGCGGCACGGCGGCTCCACGTACAAGGACACGATCATCGTGGTCGTGAACGTGGACCCGCACGCCGTCCGGGAGGGCACGGTGTGGCTGGACCTCGCGTCGCTGAACCTGGACGACGCGGACTTCAACGCGGACGGCAGCTTCTGGGTGGACGACCTCCTGAGCGGCAGCTCCTGGAAGTGGGGGACGCACAACTACGTCCGGCTCGACCCGCACTACGAGCCCGCCCACGTACTGCACATCCGGCGTGACGTGAAGTAGGGGCTCTCCGGATCCCGTCGGGGCCTCCCCGGGCTCGTCCCGGGGAGGCCCCTCCCAGCACCGACGAACCCGTCCCACCAGTCCGAAAGGCGGCACCCCCGCATGAGCACCTCGCCGTTCTCGCTCAACGCCCCCGGCATCTCCCACGACCCCGACTGGTTCCGCAAAGCGGTGTTCTACGAGGTGCTCGTCCGGGCGTTCTCCGACGCCAACGGTGACGGCTCCGGCGACTTCTCCGGACTGATCGACAAGCTCGACTACCTGCAGTGGCTGGGCATCGACTGCCTGTGGATCCCGCCCTTCTACGAGTCCCCGCTGCGGGACGGCGGCTACGACATCTCCGACTACTACTCCGTGCTCGACGAGTTCGGCACCATCAGCGACTTCAAGCGCCTCGTCGCCGAGGCCCACGCCCGCGGACTGCGCGTGATCACCGACCTCCCGCTCAACCACACCAGCGACCAGCACCCGTGGTTCCAGGCCTCCCGGGAGGACCCGGACGGTCCCTACGGCGACTTCTACGTGTGGTCGGACACGGACGAGAAGTACCAGGACGCCCGGATCATCTTCGTGGACACCGAGGAGTCGAACTGGACGTTCGACCCGATCCGCCGGCAGTTCTTCTGGCACCGCTTCTTCGCCCACCAGCCGGACCTCAACTTCGAGAACCCGGCCGTGGTCGAGGCCGTCTTCGACGTCGTGAAGTTCTGGCTCGACATGGGGATCGACGGCTTCCGGGCCGACGCCATCCCGTACCTCATCGAGGAGGAGGGCACGAACTGCGAGAACCTCCCGGGGACCCACGACTTCCTGGTGCAGCTGCGGGCCATGGTCGACAAGGAGTACCCGGGACGGGTCATCGTGGCCGAGGCGAACCAGATGCCGCACGAGGTGGTGGAGTACTACGGCACGGAGGAGTCGCCCGAGTGCCACATGTGCTTCCACTTCCCGATCATGCCCCGGATCTTCTACGCGCTGCGGGACCAGAAGGCCGGCCCCATCATCGAGACGATGAAGGAGACCCCGGACATCCCGCGCGGCACCCAGTGGGGCACGTTCCTGCGCAACCACGACGAGCTCACGCTCGAGATGGTCACCACGGAGGAGCGCCAGGCGATGCTCGGCTGGTACGCCCCGGACTCCCGCATGCGCGCGAACGTGGGCATCCGCCGCCGGCTCGCGCCGCTGCTGGACAACTCCCGGGCCGAGCTCGAGCTGATCCACGCCCTGCTGCTGTCACTGCCGGGCAGCCCGTTCCTCTACTACGGGGACGAGATCGGCATGGGCGACAACATCTGGCTCGACGACCGTGACGCCTCCCGCACCCCCATGCAGTGGACCCCGGACCGCAACGCCGGGTTCTCCAAGGCGGACCCGGGCAAGCTCTACCTGCCCGTGGTCCAGTCGCTGGTCTACCACTACAACCAGGTCAACGTGGAGGCCCAGCTCGCGTCGTCGTCGTCCCTGCTGCACTGGATGCGGCAGATGCTGGCGGTCCGCAAGGCCCACCCCGCGTTCGGGCTGGGCTCCTACGTGCAGCTCGAGACCGACCACGACTCCGTGCTCGCGTTCCTGCGCCACCTGCCGGACGAGGAGTGCGAGGACGGCCGCGGCGAGACGGTGCTGTGCCTGTTCAACCTCGCCCACACCCCGGCCTGCGCCCGGGTGCGGATGCCCCGGTTCTCCGGGCGCGGCCTGCGCGAGCTCTTCGGCGGCGACCTCTTCGGCGAGGTGGACGAGGCCGGGGAGTACCGCATCACCCTGGGCAGCCAGGACTTCTTCTGGCTCCGCCTGCGCGCCGAGCGCCGCGACGACGGCACGCACCCGCAGACCACGGCCATGCCGATCATCACCACCACCTCGACGTCCTGAGCACCCGTCCGGCCACCCCACGACCGCCCCGGAAGGACCTGATCCCATGACCGACCAGCACTCCGACGAGCTCCTCGACCTCCTGCGCCGGTGGCTGCCGCGGCAGCGGTGGTTCCCCTTTCCGGACGGCGGCGCGGGCGCGACCCTGCGGGTCGTCGCGCAGCTCGGCCTCCCGCAGCGGGACGGTGTGGACGCCCGCGTCCTGCTGGTGGAGGCCACCGAGGGCGAGCGCTCGGAACTGCTCCAGGTGCCGCTGACCTTCCGCGCCGCCCCGCTCGAGGGCGCGGAGCGCTTCCTCGTGGGCGAGCTGCCGGCGCCGCCGGAGGAGGCCGAGGCCGACACCGGAGCGACCCCGCGCCGCGCGGCACGCTTCCTCAAGGAGCAGGCGGCCCGGGCCGGACGGGTCGTGGCGCACCGCACGGGTCTGCCCCTGCCGGGGGCCGAGGACGCCGTGGCGGGTCCCTGGGTCCACGACGGCGTCGGCGACCCCGTCTTCGCCGGGGCGGCGCTCGCGCTCATGGAGCAGGACGGCACGCTGGGATCGGGGCCCCTCGGACTCACCGTCACCGGCGCGCACGTGGACGCGCTGCACGTGCACTACACCGTGGACGGCCAGGACCAGGTCCGGGTGATCTCGAGCGAGCAGTCCAACTCGTCCGTCATCCTCACCCCGCCCCAGGACGCGACCGAGGCGGACGCGGTGATCGTGAAGTTCTTCCGCGTGGTCGGGGAGGGCGACAACCCGGACGTCGAGGTGGGCCGGGAGCTCACCGAGCTCGACTGCCCCGCGGTCCCCAGGACCTTCGGCTGGCTCGGGGCCCGCTGGCGCTCCGGCCTGCACACCCACGAGGGGCAGCTGGCCGTGGCCACCGAGTTCCTCGCCGGCTCCGCCGACGCGTGGGGCCTGGCCGTCGACGCCGCGACCTCGGGGACGGACTTCACGGAGGAGGCCCGCGAGCTGGGCCGGACCACCGCGCGCGTGCACCGGGACCTCGCCCGTGCCTTCGAGGAGCAGGTGCCCGACGACGAGGCCCGCTCCCGGCTGCTGGACGACCTCGCCCGGCGGATCCGCTGGGCGCGGGAGGAGACCGGACCGCTGTTCGACGACCACGCCGCGCAGCTCGACGGCCTGCTCGAGGCCCTCGGCGAGGTCCGGGACGTGCCGCCGCTGCAGCGGATCCACGGCGACTACCACCTCGGCCAGGTGCTGCAGGCCGAGGAGGGCCAGTTCAAGGTCCTGGACTTCGAGGGCGAGCCCCTGCGGCCCATCGCGGAGCGCACCCGGCCGGACGTCGCCCTGCGCGACGTCGTGGGCATGCTCCGCTCCTTCGACTACGCGGCCGCCTTCGGCGCCCGTGCCGGCGCCGAGGACGCCGAGGACTGGGGGCGGCGTGCGAGCGAGGCCTTCGTGGGCGGCTACGAGCAGGGCGCGGGGCACCCCGTGGACCGCGACTCCACACTGTTCCTGGCGCTGTGGCTCGACAAGGCGCTCTACGAGGTCGTCTACGAGCAGCGCAACCGCCCGGACTGGGTCGACGTTCCCGCCACGGCGGTGCGCCGTTCTCTGGAGGGCCTCCGGTCGCGTAGCGTGAAACCTGAAACCGCCGGTGCGACCACCGCAGCCGGTCCCGAGATCGACGACGACAGCTCCCGTTCCGCACAGGTCGCCCCGGCGGAACCGGGAACGGAAATCGAGGACGCAGTGACCGCCAGTTCTTCGCAGGACCGATCCGACCCCGTCCGGTCCGCACCGGCCCGCGACGTCGCCCCGGCGTCCGGACCGCTGCCCGTGCCCGAGCACGTTCTGGCCGCCGTGTCGGAGGGTCGCTACCACGACCCCCACGGCGTCCTGGGAGCGCACCTGAACCCGGACGGCACGGTCACGGTCCGGACGCTGCGCCGTTTCGCGACGTCGGTGTCCGTCGTGACCCCGGACGGCACCTTCGAGCTCGCCCACGAGTGGGGCGGGATCTTCGCCGGTGTCGTCCCCGCCCACGAGCCGGGCCGGATCCCCGACTACCGCGTCGAGGTCGGCTACCGGGGCAACGACCCGGTGCGGGTGGACGATCCGTACCGCTTCGGTCCGACGCTCGGGGAGCTGGACCTCCATCTCATCCGCGAGGGCCGCCACGAGACCCTGTGGACGGCACTGGGTGCTCACGTGCGCCGCTACCCCTCCGCCCTGGGCGACATCACCGGGGTGAGCTTCGCGGTGTGGGCGCCCAACGCGCAGGCGGTGCGCCTGATCGGCGACTTCAACGGCTGGGACGGCACCGAGCACGCCATGCGCTCGCTGGGATCCTCCGGGGTGTGGGAGATCTTCGTCCCGGGCCTGGGGACCGGCACGACCTACAAGTTCCGCATCCAGGGACGTGACGGCGGCTGGCGGGAGAAGGCCGACCCCATGGCCTTCGGGACCGAGGTCCCGCCGTCCACGGCGTCCCGCGTCTTCGAGTCGAACTACGAGTTCCAGGACGACGACTGGATGGCACGCCGCGAGACGATGCAGTGGCACAGCGAGCCCATGAGCGTCTACGAGCTGCACATCGGCTCGTGGCGCAAGGGCCTGGGCTACAAGGAGCTCGCCGAGGAGCTCGTCGAGTACCTCACGTGGCAGGGATTCACGCACGTGGAGTTCATGCCCGTGGCGGAGCACCCCTTCGGCGGCTCGTGGGGATACCAGGTCACGTCCTACTACGCGCCGTCCTCCCGCTTCGGCAGCCCGGACGAGTTCCGCTACCTCGTGGACAAGCTCCACCAGGCCGGCATCGGCGTGATCGTCGACTGGGTGCCCGGGCACTTCCCGAAGGACGAGTGGGCGCTCGCCCGGTTCGACGGCGAGCCCCTGTACGAGCACGCCGACCCGCGGCGCGGCGAGCACAAGGAGTGGGGGACGCTGATCCCCGACTACGGGCGCAACGAGGTGCGCAACTTCCTGGTGGCCAACGCCTCGTACTGGCTCGAGGAGTTCCACGTGGACGGGCTGCGCGTGGACGCGGTGGCGTCCATGCTGTACCTGGACTACTCGCGCGAGGACGGCGAGTGGGAGCCCAACGTCTTCGGCGGCCGCGAGAACCTGGAGGCGATCTCCTTCCTCAAGGAGGCCAACGCCACGGCGTACAAGCGCACGCCCGGGATCGTGATGATCGCCGAGGAGTCGACCTCCTTCCCCGGGGTGACGCGGCCGACCGACGCCGACGGACTGGGCTTCGGGTTCAAGTGGAACATGGGCTGGATGAACGACTCCCTCGAGTACATGGCCGAGGATCCGGTCAACCGGTACTACCACCACAACAAGCTGACGTTCTCCATGGTCTACGCGTTCTCGGAGAACTTCATGCTGCCCATCTCGCACGACGAGGTCGTCTACGGCAAGGGCTCCCTGCTGCGGAAGATGCCGGGCGACCGCTGGCAGCAGCTGGCCAACGTGCGCGCCTACCTCGCGTTCATGTGGGCACACCCCGGCAAGCAGCTGATCTTCATGGGCACGGAGTACGCCCAGGAGTCCGAGTGGTCGCAGGAGCACGGGCTGGACTGGTGGCTCTCCGAGACCCCGCCGCACAAGGGTGTCCAGGAGCTCGTCCGCACCCTCAACACCATCTACCGGGAGACCCCTGCCCTGTACGAGCGGGACAGCAACCCGGCGGGATTCGAGTGGATCGACGCGGGCGACGCCGGGCGCAACACGCTGTCCTTCACCCGGTGGGACGAGCACGGCAACCCGCTGGTGTGCGTGGCGAACTTCGCCGGCAACCCGCACGAGAAGTTCCGTCTCGGGATGCCCTGGGAGGGGGAGTGGGTCGAGGCCCTCAACACGGACTCCGAGCTCTTCGGCGGATCGGGCGTCGGGAACCTCGGTCGGGTGCGGGCCACCGAGGGCGCCTACAACGGGAAGCCGGCCTCGGCCGTGCTCACCGTGCCCCCGCTCGCCGTGCTCTATCTGAAGCCGGTCGGTCACTGACACCGCTCCGGCCCTGACCGGGCCGGGGCGCACGCGGGGAGGGCCCGGGTCCACCGGACCCGGGCCCTCCGTGTCAGCCTCCCCTGTCCGACCCGCACGCCGGTCGGTGGTGCCGGCCGCACCCCGGTGGGCCGCCGATCCCCTGGACGCACACCGGCTGCAGACCCGGTGGAGACCGGGATCGCCGACCGCGTGCGCCGCCCGGCGCGAGCCGCCGGAGGGCGGATCACGACCGAGTTGCACGACTGCGGCAAAGGGAGTAACTTCTTCCAAGTCGTCACGGCGAGGAACTCCTCCGGGAGCCACCGGGGCGGCACCCCACTCCGAACGTTCCTCCGGACAGCCGCCGAGCTGATCGGGATCGTGTTAGAGTGGTAGCTTGCGAGCTTGGCCGGAAGGCGAGGCGGTCACCGAGTGGACACCGAGTGTTCATCCGAGATTGACCGGCCCGACCCGAAGCGCTAAGGTTGCAGAGCACTCCGGCGGCAAGGTGTCAAGGACTGACACGCCGATCGGTCTGTTGTTTGAGAACTCAATAGTGTGCCATGTTTGTTGATACCGGATTTTTTTCGGTTGATTGTGTTGTCGCCGTTCCGCCTCCGTG
>NZ_JBISWL010000066.1:0-26241 GCF_044462265.1 Kocuria rhizosphaerae | reverse complement strand
CGCCGGCCCGACGTCGGCGAACCCGCGCAGGACGGCGTCCCGGACCTGCTCCTCCCGGGCCGCGGGGACGAGGGCGATCGCGGAGCCGCCGAAGCCCCCGCCGGTCATCCGCGCGCCGAGCGCCCCGGCGGTCAGGGCGGTGTCCACGGCGAGGTCGAGTTCGGGGCAGGACACCTCGTAGTCGTCCCGCAGGGACGCGTGGGAGGCCGTGAGCAGGTCCCCGACGCCGGCCACGTCCCCTTTGCGCAGCAGCTGCACGCACTGCAGGACCCGGCGGTTCTCGGTGAGCACGTGCCGCACCCGGCGGGCCGACTCCTCGTCGAGGGCTCCCAGGTCGGTCTCGGCGGGGACGTCGCGCAGGGAGTCCACGCCCAGGGCCGCGGCCGCGCGCTCGCAGGTCGCACGGCGGGCGGCGTAGCCGCCGTCGGCGTGGGAGTGGGCGACCTTCGTGTCGATCACCAGCACCCGCAGCCCGTGCTCGGCCACCGGCAGGGGCACGAGCTCGGTGGCCAGGGAGCGGCAGTCCAGGAACAGGGCCGATCCGGTCCGGCCCATCAGCGAGGCGGACTGGTCCATGATCCCGGTGGGCGCGCCCACGAACTCGTTCTCCGCCCGCTGGGTCATCCGAGCCATGGCCGGGCGGTCCAGGCCCAGGCCCAGCAGGTCGTCCAGGGCCACCATGGTGGCGACCTCCACCGCGTGGGAGGAGGACAGGCCCGCCCCCACCGGCACGGTGGAGTCCAGCAGCAGCTCGAAGCCGGGCACGGTGACGTCGTCGAGACCGGTCAGCACCGAGACGACGCCGGCCGGGTAGGCCCCCCAGCCCGGCACGGAGCCCGGTGCCGGCCCGGCCACCGGGAATCCCGCCCGCGACAGCCCGGAGCCGTCCGGGGCGTAGGTGGAGGCCAGCTCGACGACGTCGCGCCCGCCCACCCCCGTCCCTGTGTCGCGGCGCAGCCGCACGGCGACCATGGCGGAGCGGTCGATGGCGAACGGGAGCACGAAGCCCTCGTTGTAGTCGGTGTGCTCGCCGATGAGGTTCACCCGTCCCGGCGCGCGCCACACCCCGTCGGGGACGTGCCCGTAGACCTCGGCGAAGCGTTCCGCCAGCCGAGCGGCCCGCGCCCGGTCCTGCGCACCCACCGGTTCCGGAGGACCGGTCCGCACGAGGTCCTGCCCTCCGGCCGGGGTCGCGGTGGGCTCGCGGCTGTGCCGGCTGGTCATCGCGCGGCCTCCCTCAGGCGTGCGGCGGTCTGCTCGGCGCTGACGTCGTTGACGAACGCCCCCATGGCGGCCTCGGAGCCGGCGAGGAACTTCAGCTTGTCCTCGGCCCGGCGCGGGCTGGTCAGCTGCAGGTGCAGCCAACCGGCCTCGCGGTCGGCGGCCGTGACCGGGGTCTGGTGCCAGGCGGCGATGTAGGGGGTGGGGGTCGCATAGAGCCGGTCCACCCGCTGCACCAGCTCCCGGTAGAGGACCGCGAGCTCCTCGCGCTCGGCCCCGTCCAGGGCGGCCAGGTCGGGGACCTGCCGGTGCGGGACCAGGTGGACCTCCAGCGGCCAGCGCGCGGCGTAGGGGACGAAGGCCGAGAAGTGCTCGCCCTCGACCACCATCCGGTCCCCGGCCGCGGCCTCGTCGGCCAGCAGCTCACCCATCAGGGCCCGGCCCGTGTCGGCCAGGTGGGCCCTCGAGCGTGCCGCCAGGCGGGCCGCGTGCGGGGCGGGGTAGGGATAGGCGTAGATCTGACCGTGCGGGTGGTGCAGGGTCACCCCGATCTGCTCACCCCGGTTCTCGAACGGGAACACGTGGCGGATCCCCTCCAGGGCCGAGAGCGCCTCGGTGCGCTGGGCCCAGGCCTCCACGACCGTGCGGGCCCTTTCGAAGGGCAGGGACGCGAAGGAGCCCTGGTGCTCGGGCGTGAACACCACCACCTCGCACCGCCCGTAGGCCGCCGAGGGGGACCCCCACAGCTCCCGCTCCCCCGCCCCGTCCGGGACCGGGAGCACGCCCAGCCCCGGGCCCAGGGAGGGGAAGCGGTTCTCGAAGACCACGACGTCGAAGTCCGCCGCGGGGATCTCGGACTCCCGCCCGCCCACGGACGGGCACAGCGGGCACCGGTCGGCCGGCGGCAGGTGGGTGCGGGCCTGACGGTGGGCGGCCACCGCCACCCACTCCCCGGTCAGCCGGTCGAAGCGCACCTCGCCGTGCCCGGAGCGGGCGTCCAGCGGCCGGCGGTCGACGAGCTGCTCGACGGGCGCGGTGCCGCGGTCGCCGAAGAACACGGCCTCCCGCCCGTCGGCCAGCCGGTGGGTCCGGTGCACGGCCAGGGGTGCAGTGCCGCGCTCGGCGGGGCCTGGGGAGGTCATCGGACGGGCTCCAGTCGCAGGTCGGGGACGGATGGGCTCAGGGACTCGCGGGCCACGCCGTCGAGTCTGCTCCATCAGCCCGCCGGCTGACCACGTCGCCGGCCACCGGTGACGCAGGACCCTGGTCCGTGGCGGCGGAAGGTGTCGTTCGCGAGGATCGGGCGGTGTCGCCGAGCTCGAGGTCGAGCGCATGGCGCTCCACGTGATCCAGCGCCAGCCGCACCGCCCCCACGGAGACGACTCCCTCTCCGAGGGTCGAGACAGCCACCCGGGGAGGCGTGACCGTGTACCGGGGCAGCAGCCCGGCGATGCGGTCCAGCAGCACGGCGGCCGGCTCGGCGACGGCGCCGGCGATCACCACGAGCTCGGGGTCGAACATCGTGCCCACGAGCCCCGTGATACGGGCCAGGCGGTCGGCGAGCCGGTCGAGGATGCGCCGGGCGACGTCGTCGCCGGCCGCGGCGGCACGGAACACGGACTCGGACGCCACGACCCCGGAGGGATCCGCCAGGTCCCGGAGCATCGTGGCCGGCGCCCCGGGGCGCACGGCGTCGGCCGCCCAGCTCCGGCACAGCGCGGCGACGCCGTCCTGGGTGCCCACGCCCTCCACGAGGGCCATGCTCCCGAGCTCGCCGGCACCGCCCGACCGCCCGTGCAGCAGGCGGCCGGACTCGATCACCCCCGCCCCGATCCGCTCCCCGGCGAGCATCACGACGAGGTCGTCGACGCCGGTGGCGGCGCCGCACCAGCGCTCGGCCATCGCGGCGAGGTTGGCGTCGTTGGCCAGCGCCACCGGCCAGCCGTGGCGCTCCCCGATCCGGGAGCCGAGCCCGATGTCGAGGGCCTCCCAGCTCGGCCGGCCGCGGCGGACCCTGCCGCGCCGGTCCACGGGGGCGGCGACCCCCACCGCCGCGGCCAGCACGGCGGACGGGGCGACGCGGGCGTGCGCGAGCACCTGGTCGACGACGTCGTCGACGGTTGTCAGGCGCGGCGCCGGAGAGGGGTCGGCGAACTCCCGCGTGACCTGCCCGAGCACGCGCCCGCGCAGATCGGCCACGACCGCGGTGGTCTTGGCCTCGCCGACGTCGACGCCGACCACGCATCCCGCCCGGTCGTCGAACCGGAAGCGCCGCGCAGGCCGGCCCGCGTGCGCCCCGGAGACGGCCTCCACCTCCTGGATCCAGCCCGCCCGCACGAGGTCGTCGCACACCGCGATGACCGTGGTGCGGACGAGTCCCGTCGCCTCGATGAGGTCCGAGACGGTGACCACGCCTGCCGAGCGCATCACCTCGAGGACGACCGTCATGTTCGTGCGGCGCAACAGCTGCGGTGATGTCCTCGTGCGTCCCACGCGTTCCCCTTGACCGTCCCGGTTGGTGATCCACATAATAGTCCAGGCCATAAATCTAAGGCATAGATATATGGTGGCCGACCGCCGCCGCGTCCTGTGCCGCACCTACCGCCCAGCCCGACTCCACCGCATCCTGTGCCGGGGCGACGCCACCCCTGCCCGTGGGCCACGACGCCGCCCGGCGTGAAGCGTCTGCGGCACCAACCGAGGAGCACCCGCGTGAGCACCCACGCCCAGCACCGCGACACCACCGCCCGGCGACCCGCCAGCGGCACGGGGGACGCCCCGGCGTGGTGGACCGACGCCGTGGTCTACCAGATCTACCCCCGGTCCTTCGCCGACTCCGACGGCGACGGGGTCGGGGACCTCGGGGGCATCCTGGCCCGCCTGGACCACCTGCAGGCCCTGGGCACGGACGTCATCTGGCTGTCCCCGATCTACGCGTCCCCGCAGGACGACAACGGCTACGACATCAGCGACTACCAGGACATCGACCCGACCTTCGGGACCCTGGAGCAGTTCGACGAGCTGCTCGCGGCGGTCCACGCCCGGGGCATGAAGCTCGTCATGGACCTCGTGGTCAACCACACCTCGGACGAGCACCCGTGGTTCGTCGAGTCCCGCTCCTCCCCGGACTCCCCCAAGCGGGACTGGTACTGGTGGCGGGCACCCCGCAAGGGCATGGAGGCCGGGGCCCCGGGTGCGGAGCCGACGAACTGGCAGAGCATCTTCTCCGGGTCCGCCTGGGAGCTCGACCCCGCCGGCGGCGAGTACTACCTGCACCTCTTCTCCCGCAAGCAGCCGGACCTCAACTGGGAGAACCCCGAGGTCCGCCAGGCGGTGTACGCCATGATGCGCTGGTGGCTGGACCGCGGCGTGGACGGCTTCCGCATGGACGTCGTCAACATGATCAGCAAGGACGTCGCCGAGGACGGCCACCGTCACGACGGGCCGCCCGTGGAAGGGACCCCTTACGGGGACGGGTCGGCGTCCTATATCTGCGGTCCGCGGATCCACGAGTTCCTCCAGGAGATGCACCGGGAGGTCTTCGCCGGCCGGGACGCAGACCTCATCACGGTGGGCGAGATGCCCGGAGCCACCGTGGAGGAGGCCCGGCTGTTCACCGACCCGGCCCGGGCCGAGGTGGACATGGTCTTCCAGTTCGAGCACGTGAATCTGGACCACGGCCCCGGAGGGAAGTTCGACCCCCGGCCGCTGCGGCTGACCGACCTCAAGGCCTCGCTGGGCCGCTGGCAGGAGGGCCTGGAGGAGGTGGGCTGGAACAGCCTCTACTGGAACAACCACGACCAGCCCCGGGTCGTCTCCCGCTTCGGGGACGACAGCCCCGAGCACCGGGTGACCTCGGCGACCTGTCTGGCCACCCTGCTGCACCTGCACCGGGGCACGCCCTACGTCTACCAGGGCGAGGAGCTGGGCATGACCAACGCCCCCTTCGCCACGATCGAGGACTTCCGCGACATCGAGTCGGTCAACCACTACCGTCATGCCGTTGCCGGCGGCGCCGACCCGGGGACCGTGCTGACGGGGCTGCGCTGGTCCGGCCGCGACAACGCCCGCACCCCTGTGCAGTGGGGCCCCGGGGAGCACGCCGGGTTCACCAGCGGCACCCCCTGGATCGCGGTGAACCCCAACCACGACGTGGTCAACGCCGAGGCCGCCCGGGCGGACCCGCACTCGGTGTTCCACCACTACCGGCGCCTCATCGACCTGCGGCACACGGAGCCCGTCGTCGCGCTGGGCGACTTCACGATGCTGCTGCCCCACCACGAGCAGCTCTACGCGTTCACCCGCCGGCTCGACGACGTCGAGCTACTGGTGCTGGCCAACGTCTCGGGTGAGGAGGTCCGCGCCGACCTCCCCGGCGGCTGGGCCGGGACGGAGGTGCTGATCGGCAACCGGGACGGCGCCGTCGTCCCGGGGGACGAGGGCCGGCTGCGCCCCTGGGAGGCCCGCGTGCACCGCCGGCGCCTCGCGGGCTCCGTGTGGAGCTGACCCCGCCCCGCCGTCTCCTCGCCCCGCGCCCGGTGGCGCGAGGAGACGGCGCCCACCCCACCACCCACTGTCCGAGACGACCCAGGATCCGGAGGCCCATGCGCTCCCCCGACACCGACGACACCACCGCGACCGGCGGCTGGTCGACCCTGCACCGCCACCACATCGGCATCGACATCGGCGGCACGATGATCAAGTACGCCGTCGTGGACGCCGTCGAGGGCACCCCGACGACCCCGGTGCTCCAGCTGCCGACGCCCCGCCCCGCCACCCCGGACGCCGTGGCCGAGGCCATCGCGGCCCTCGTCGACCAGCTGTCGACCCGCCCCCAGGCCCCGGACCCGAAGGCCAGCATCGGCGTGGCCCTGCCGGCCGTGGTCCGCCACGGGGTGGCCCGCACGGCAGCCAACATCGACCCCTCGTGGATCGGCACCGACGCCAACCGGCTGCTGAGCGAGCGCACCGGACGCCCCGTCCACGTGCTCAACGACGCCGACGCCGCCGGGCTCGCGGAGGTGCGTCACGGGGCCGGCCGCGGCGAGCTCGGAAGGCCGGCCGCCGGCACGGTGCTGGTGATCACCCTGGGCACCGGCATCGGGTCGGCGCTGTTCGTGGACGGCCGGCTCGTGCCGAACCTGGAGCTGGGCCACGTCGAGCTCGACGGCGCCCGTGCCGAGACCCGCGCCTCCGCGGTGGCCCGGGAGCGGGACGGCATCGACTGGCCGGCCTACGCCGAGCGCCTGCAGCGCTACCTGTCCCACCTGGAGTTCCTCCTGTCGCCGGACCTCATCGTCGTGGGCGGGGGCATCTCGGCCCGGCACGAGGACTTCCTGCCGCTGCTGCACCTGGAGGCACCCGTGGTGCCCGCCGAGCTGCGCAACGCGGCCGGCATCATCGGCGCCGCCCGCCACGCCTACCAGGCGATGCCGACCGCCGTGCAGTGACCGGGCCGTGACGCCACCGCCGGCGGGAGCGGCGGTGGCAGAATGAACCGGTGCCGTCCTCCGACTCCCTGATCCCGCTGCTCGGCCGCGGGATCGCGCCCGACCAGGTCCGTCACGTGCGGGAGCTTCCCGCGCGGGACGCGGTGACGGCCCCGTGGCCCGACCACCTCCACCCGGACGTGGTCTCGGCCTACGAACGGCTGGGCGTGCACCGGCCGTACCTGCACCAGGTGCAGGCGCTGCTGGCGCCGCGGCACGTGGTGGTCGCGACCGGCACGGCGTCGGGGAAGTCCCTGGCCTACCAGGCGGCCGTGGCCGACGCCGTGCACCGGGGCCGTCTCGCGGCGCTCGCGAACCCGGGCGTGGTGCACCACCCGGACGAGGCGACGGCACTCTACCTGTCCCCGACGAAGGCGCTCGCGGCGGATCAGCTCAAGGCCCTCCAGGCCCTGGGCCTGCCGACCCTGCGGGCGGCCACCTACGACGGCGACACGGACCCGGCCGAGCGCCGCTGGGTCCGTGACCACGCCGACGTGGTGCTCTGCAACCCCGACATGCTGCACTACGGCGTACTGCCCCACCACGCGCGCTGGTCCCGGTTCTTCCGGCGCCTCCGGTACGTGGTGGTCGACGAGGCGCACTCCTACCGCGGGGTCTTCGGGTCCCACGTGGCCAACCTGATGCGCCGCCTGCGCCGGATCTGCCGCCTCTACGGCGCGGACCCGGTGTTCGTGGGGGCCTCCGCCACGTCCTTCGCCCCGCACGCCTCCTTCGCGCGGCTCGTCGGCGTCCCGGAGGCCGAGGTGAGCCCGGTGACCACGGACTTCTCCCCGCACGGTCCGGTGACCGTGGTGCTGTGGGAGCCCGAGCAGACGGCGGGCGGCGGTGAGAACGACGCCCCGGTGCGCCGCACCCCCGTGGCGGAGTCCGCGGACATGCTCACCGACCTCGTGCTGCACCGGGTCCGGACGATCGTGTTCATCACATCCCGCCGCGGCGCCGAGACGATCGCCCAGATCGCCCACCGCCAGCTCGAGGAGGTGGAGCCCTCCCTCGCGCACCGGGTGGCCGCCTACCGGTCGGGGTTCCTCCCGGAGGAGCGCAGAGCGCTCGAGGAGGCGCTGCGCGACGGGCGGCTGCTCGGGGTCGCGAGCACCTCCGCGCTCGAGCTCGGCATCGACGTGGCCGGGCTCGACGCCGTGGTCGTGGCCGGCTGGCCGGGCACGCGGGCCTCCTTCTTCCAGCAGATCGGACGCGCGGGCCGGGCCGGGCAGGAGGCGCTGGCGACGTTCGTGGCCGGCGACGACCCGCTGGACACCTATCTCGTGAACCACCCCGAGGCGGTCTTCGACGTCGGTGTGGAGGCCACGGTCTTCGACCCCTCGAACCCGTACGTGCTCGCCCCGCACCTGTGCGCCGCGGCGGCCGAGCAGCCGTTGCGGACGGAGGAGGTCGGCGCCTTCGGCCCGACGGCGGCGGAGGTCCTGGGCTCCCTCGTGGCCAGCGGGCACCTGCGCCGCCGGCCGGCCGGCTGGTACTGGACGCACCCCCAGTCGGCGGCCGGGATGGTGTCCCTGCGCTCCGACGGGGGCGGACCGGTCCGGATCGTCGACACGGACACGGGTGCGGTGCTGGGCACGATGGACGCGGCGCAGTCCCACTACCAGGCCCACCCCGGAGCGGTGTACGTGCACCAGGGCCGGACATACGTCGTGGACGCCCTCGACGAGGCGGAGTCCGTCGCCGCCGTCACGCGGGCGCACCCGGACTTCTACACGACCGCCCGGGACCTCACGCAGGTGTCCGTGGTCGCCGAGGAGCGCTCCGAGCGGTGGGGGCCGGTCACGGTGCACTTCGGCCGGGTGCAGGTGACGACGCAGGTCGTCTCCTTCCAGCGCAAGGCGGTGGTCTCCAACGAGGTGCTGGGCGAGGAGCCCCTCGACCTCCCGGCGCGGGACCTGTTCACGACGTCGGTGTGGTTCACGGTGCCCGGCTCCGTCCTGGCGGGGGCGGGGATCGAGGAGCCGGACGTCCCCGGCTCCCTGCACGCTGCCGAGCACGCCGCGATCGGCCTGCTGCCGCTGGTGGCCTCCTGCGACCGCTGGGACGTGGGCGGGCTCTCGACCGCCCTGCACGCGGACACGGGCCTGCCCACGATCTTCGTCTACGACGGCCACCCGGGCGGAGCGGGCTTCGCCGAGCGCGGCCACGACGCCGCGGTCTCCTGGCTGCGGGCCACGCGGGAGGCCATCGCCTCGTGCGAGTGCGAGCACGGCTGCCCCTCCTGCGTGCAGTCCCCGAAGTGCGGCAACCGCAACAACCCCCTGGACAAGCAGGGCGCCGTGCGGCTGATCGACGCGCTGCTGGCCGGGGCCCCGGCCGCCTGAGCGGTCACCCGACCGGTGGTGGCCCCGCCCGCGACACCCCGAGCGCGGGCCCGAACGGGGCGAGCGGCCCGCCGAGGGCCACGCTCGTGCGGACGTCCACGACGACGAGCTCCGGCGGCACGAGCCGGCACAGCTCCAGCTGCGCACCGTTGTCCGACGCCGCGCGCCGGGCCGCCGCGCAGGGCTCCCCGGCCACGAGCCCGCGGGCGGTGTCGGCGGCGGCGAGCGCCGCGAGATCGGCGGCCCGGCCCGCCCGGGAGGCGGCGATGCCGGCCTGTGCGAGCAGCAGAACGGCCAGCAGCAGCACGCCCAGGACCATGGCGAGCGTCAGGGCGTGCACGCTGCCGCTGCCGCGGTCGTCCGCGCGGGCCCGTCCCGCCGCATCCCGGGGCACGGGCTCCCGCTCCCGACGGGTGCGGTTCCGCCACGTCCCGGGAACCGTCTCAGTCACCGGGGTCACCGGGGTCCCCGATGCCCTCGGTCGACGCGGAGGCGGTCACGCTCAGCTCCCATCCTCCCCATGAGCCGAGGACCCCGGGGGCCGGGCCGCTCACGGTGACCGTGGTCTCTCCGGCCGTCTCCGCCAGGCCCACCGCGGCGTCCTCCCCCGCGACGCGCAGGGCCGTGGAGCGCACCACGGCGGAGCTCTCGCCGCGGGCGGCCGCCCGGGCAGAGGCCCGGGCCGCCTCCTCGTAGCGGATCAGGGTCATCCCGGCCGCCGCGGACGCGAGGAGAACCGCCAGCAGCAGCACCAGGGCCGGCAGGAGCACGGCCGTCTCGGCGGTGACGGCGCCGTGCTCGGCAGCGGACCGTGGCACGGACGGCTCGGGGCCCGGGGGCGGGACGGCGAGGTCGGTGGTCATGGTGGTCTCCTCGGAAGCTGGTGCGCACGGAACGGATCGGAGGGCGGGCAGACGGTGCCGGCCGGCGGACCGCCCCGGCGTCCCGGCGGGCGGGCGGGCGGTTCCACCGTCCCTGCGGGCGGGCGGATCCGGCGTCCCGGCCGGGGCACGGACCGCCGGATCCGCGGTGGCACCACCCGCGCGGGATCCGCGGCGCACGCCTTCCGGATCCCGCGGGGGTGGTGGGCTCAGACGGAGAGCGCCTTCGTGACGATCGCCGCCAGGAGCTCGCGGACCTGGCCGGAGGCGAGGACGGCGGCCATGACGCCGCCGAAGGCTGCCGCCGCGAGGACGACCATGGCGTACTCCACCGTGGTCGCGCCGAGGTCGGGCTCCGCCGCCCGCAGCCGGGCGCGGACGGCGGACCCCCGGGTCTGCCTGCTCACCGCCGGGGACGGGGAGCCGGGACGCGGTGCGGAGCGCTGACGGGTGATCTGGGTCGGGGACATGTCGGAACCTCTCGGTGGTGGATGGGTACGGGCGGATGCGGGTGGACAGGACGCGCCGACGGGGCGGACCACGGCTCCGCGCGGGACCGGTCATCCGAGGACCTCCGGCACGAGGGCCATGACGACGGGGAGCACACCCCAGCAGACGAAGGCCGGCAGGGCGCACAGGCCGAGCGGCAGGACGAGCTGGACGGACAGCGTCTCGGCGGCGCGCTCGGCCCGCCGGTAGGCGGCCCGGCGCACCTGGACGGCCTGCGCGCGCAGGCTCGCCGCCGACGGGGCGCCGGAGGTCGCGGTGAACGTCAGCGCTGCCCGGTAGTCCTCGAGGTGCGCGGGCAGGGTCCCGGCCGGGGCCCAGGCGGCGTGCCACGGCAGCCCGAGTCGCAGCCCGGCGCCGACCCGCCCCAGCACGGACCCTGCGTCGCCGCCGCGGTCGCCGCCCAGCACCGACACGGCCTCGGCGAGCGGCAGCCCGGCCTCCAGCACCGCGGCGGTCAGTTCCACGAGGACCCCCGCCGACACCGGGGGCTCCGGGGCGCCCCGGACCACGTCCGGGGCGCCCCGGCCGGGCAGCCGGGCACGGGACGGGAGCAGCACGACGACCACCGCGGCGAGCACGAGCAGCGCGGGAGCCGCCGCGTCCAGGGCGCTCACGGCTCCCCCACCGCCTCGGCACGCACGATCAGTGTCCTGGTCCACGCCCGCCCGGCCAGGGTGAGGACGGCCCCGGCCACGAGGGCGCCCCGTCCCCACGGCGTGGTGAGGAGGACGCCCAGGGGATCGACGCCCATGAGCATCCCGAGCCCGATGCCCAGCACGGGCAGCCAGGTGAGGATCCGGACCGTGGAGCGGGGGCCGGCCAGTGCCGTGCTGCGGGCCGCCTCGGCGTCGAGCTCCGCCTCGAGGGCGTCGGCGAGCCCGTTCAGCAGCCCGGTGAGAGGTGCGCCGGTGCGCGCGGAGACGGCCCAGCACAGCACCAGCTCGGCCGTGGTCGAGGCGGCCCGCCGGTCCAGGGCCCGGTGGCCGAGCCGGGCGGGCGGCGCGGCCTCGAGCGCGGCCGCCGCGCCCAGCCCCAGCCGGGCGGCGGCAGCCACGGACTCGCACAGCCGGTCGATGTGCCGGCCGGTGCCCGTGCCCGTGCCGGCGCACGCGGCTCCCTCGAAGGCCGCCGCCGGGGAACGGCCCGCCTGCAGCAGGGCGGCCAGCCGGCGCAGCAGCGCGACCCACTCGGCGGCCTCCCCCGCCGTGTCCCGGAAGAGCCGGGTGCGCAGCCTCCCCGGGCGCCCCGCCCCGACGGCGGGCGGCCGGATGCGGTGCACGCGGTGCGCCGGTCCGGCCGGGAGAAGAGCGGCGCATCCGGCCACGCACAGCGCGAGGACGACGGCCGCGCTCACGGCAGGGCCCCGCGGCCGGATCCGGGCGACCGGCCCACCAGGGCGCACAACCGGTCCCAGCCCGGTCCGCGGCGCAGCCCGCCGTCCTCCTGCGCGGCCGCCGGCACGGTGGACAGCGTCCCGTCCCGCTCCTCGAGGAGGTCCACGGCGCGCACCCGCCGTCGCCCACCGGTCCGTGCCACGTGCACCACCAGATCCAGGGCGCTCGCGGCCTGGAGCACGACGGCCTCCCGGCTCATGCCGGCGAGCGCTCCGAGCGCCGCCAGCCGGGCGGGCACGGCGTGGGCGGAGTTGGCGTGCACGGTGCCGGCCCCGGCGTGGCCGGTGTTGAGGGCGGTGAACATCTCCCGCACCTCGGCGCCACGGCACTCCCCCACCACGATCCGGTCCGGTCGCATCCGCAGGGCCTGCCGGACGAGTTCCGCGAGGTCGAGGACCCCCGCCCCCTCCGTGTTGGCGTGCCGGGCCTGCAGGCCCACGACGTGCGGGTGCTCGGGGCGCAGCTCGGCGGCGTCCTCGATGAGCACGATCCGTTCGTGGACGGGGGCAAGGGAGAGCAGGGCGTTGAGCAGCGTGGTCTTGCCCGCGCCGGTGGCGCCGCTGACGAGGAAGTTCGCCCCGGACCGCACGGCGGCCCCGAGGAGGTCCGCGGTGTCGGGGTGGACCGTTCCGGCGGCCACGAGGTCCGGCAGGGACAGGGACCTGGGGCTGCGGAACCGCACGGAGAGCAGGGTCCCGCCCGTGGAGACCGGTGGGAGCACCGCGTGCACGCGGTAGCCGGCCGACGTCTGGACGTCCGCGCACGGGTGGGCGTCGTCGAGCCGCCGTCCCGCGGCCGCGACGAGCCGCACCGCCAGGGCACGGACCTCGGCGTCCGAGCCGAACGGGGAGGCCACCCGGAACACGCCGGTGCCGGTCTCGAGCCACACCTGGCCGGCACCGTTGACGAAGACGTCCGTGAGGCCCCGGTGGGCGAGGAGCGGCTCGAGCGGGCCGAGCCCGGTGAGCTCGGCCCGGACGGCCTGGAGCGCGCGCAGCGTCCCGGCGGGACCGAGCACCGTCCCGTTCGCGCGCACGGCCTCGGCGATGTCGGCGTCCGTGACGGGCCCGGGCGTCGACAGCAACCGGTCCCGGACGTCGTCCAGCAGCGCTGCGGGGATCCCCGGCGGTGCGGTGCTCACGGGCCTACCCCCACCGCCGCGAGCAGGCGGGCGACGTCGCGGGCGGTCCGCCGGGCGCGCCCGGCCTCGAGCAGCCTCCCGGTCTCGGCGGCCTCCGGCACGCGGCCCCGGAACCGCACGGAACCGGCGACGGGCAGCCCGGTCGTCGCCGCGGCGAGAGCGTCGTCCACGTCGGCCACGTTCAGCCCGGCGAGCACCAGGCGGGCGGGCACCCCCTCCAGGACACCCGCCGCCCACCGTGCGGCCAGGACGCCCCGCACGGTTCTGGGGCTCACCACGATGACCTCGTCGCACAGGGCGGCGGCCTCCGCGCACTCCGGGCCGGCGCGCCCGAGGTCCACCACGACGAGCTGCGCGGCACCGCGCAGCGCCTCGAGCACGGGCGGGTACGGCACCTCGAGGGGGGCCGGCAGGGAGCGGTCCCACGACAGCCAGCGCAGCCGCCCGGTCCGCGCCATGGCCGGCCACAGCTGCTCCGCGTGCACCGCGCCGGCGATCCGCAGCAGGTCCGGCCAGCGCAGCCCGTCCCGGTCCTCGAGCCCCAGCAGCACGTCCAGGCCGCAGCCGGCGCGGTCGGCGTCGACGAGGGCGACGGCCCGGCCGGAGCGGGCGGCGAGGTCCGCCGTCCAGCACGCGAGGGTGGACGTGCCGGCCCCGCCGACGGCGCCCAGCAGGCCCAGCACCCGTCCCCGGCCCTCGCTCCTGGCGGTACCGCCCCGGTCCGCCCCGAGCAGGTCGGCGAGCCATCCCGCGGCCTCCGGGAGCACGGCCACGGGGCACCCGCCGAGGGCGGCCGCACGGTCCCAGAGCTGCGTGTCCTCGGGCCGGCCCAGCAGCACCGTGCCCGGCCGGAGGCGGCCGCGCACCGCGTGGCGCACGTCCACGAGGTCGGTGTCCGCGGCGGGCCGGGGTCCGGGCCCCTCCAGCAGCCTCACCCCCGCCGACACGCAGATCCGCTCGACCGTGCGGCGCAGCTCGGGGTCGTCGCCGACGAGGCGCACCGTGCGCGCAGGGGGCGGGGACGTGCGGGACCGGCGTGGTGGTGCGGGGACGGGGGCTGCGGCGCTCATGGCCCCACTCTCGGACCGGGGTCCCGGCGGCCGCGGTGGTGGCGGCACCGATGTGGACGCCCCGCCGCGACCGTCCACGAGGAAGCGGCTGTGCAGTCCGGGCGCCGGGACCGGGGCGCGGCTTACGGTGACGGACCCGTGCAGGACAATGGCCGGATGCACATCGTGGTGGGAGCAGTGGGCGAGGGCGGCCACCGGGTCCGGCTCCTGTCCGGCTCGGGCGAGCCGGCGGGCGCCGAGATCGCGGTGCCCGCCGGGGACCTGCCGGCGTTCGTGGCCGGGCGGGAGGAGGCGGCACGCCGCGCGGCCACCACCCCGCCGCGCTGGACGTGGGAGCGCACGGGCGCGGTGTACCCGCAGATGCTGGCGGCCGGGGTCCGGGTCGAGCGCTGCCACGACCTGCGTCTGTGCCAGGCCGTCCTGGCGACCGCGGCGACCGCCCGCGGCTCCGGCGCCTCGGGCCCCCTGCCCTACGCACCGGTCCTGCCTCCCCTGCCCGACGACGAGGCGCCGGGTCTGCTCCCGCCGCCGGTCCCCGACCGGGACCAGTCGAGCCTCTTCGACCTGCCCCCGCCCGAGGGGCCGGCGCTGCCGCTGCTCGTGGACGAGCTGCGGACCCAGCTCGCCGCGGTGGCCGGGGCCGCCGACCCCCGGCGCCTCACGCTCCTGCTCGCCGCGGAGTCCCAGGGCGCGCTGATCGCCGCGGAGATGCAGCGGGCCGGGGTGCCCTGGCGGGAGGACGTCCACCGGGCGCTGCTCGAGGAGACGCTGGGGCCGGAGCCCGCCCCCGGGGAGCGCCCGGCGCGGATGGCCGCCACCGTCCGGCGGCTGCAGGAGGTGCTGCACGCGCCCGGACTGAACCCGGACTCCCCGCAGGAGCTGCTCAGGGCCATGCGGGCGGCCGGGATCGACGTCACGACCACCAGGCAGTGGGAACTGGTGGAGTGGGCCCGGGCCGTGCCCTCCCTGGCCGCGCAGCGCCGGGCCCTGATCGAGCCGGTCCTCGAGCACAAGAAGCAGGCGCGGCTGCTGAGCGCCAACGGCTGGCACTGGCTGGACACCTGGGTGCGGGAGGGCCGTTTCCGCCCCGAGTACGTGGTGGGCGGCGTCGTCACGGGCCGGTGGTCCGCGCGCGGCGGGGGCGCGCTGCAGATCCCGCACGTCGTGCGCGACGCCGTGCGCGCGGACCCGGGGCGCGTGCTCGTCGTCGCGGACGCCGCCCAGCTGGAGCCGCGCGTGCTCGCGGCGCTGGCCCACGACGACGCCCTCGCCGCCGCCTCGCACGGCCAGGACCTCTACCAGGCCGTCGCGGACCTCGGCGAGGAGCGGGGCTCCGAGCTCACGGAGCGCCCCCAGGCCAAGGTCGCCATGCTGGGCGCCATGTACGGGGCGACCACGGGCCAGTCCGGGCGGCTCCTGCCGCACCTCGCCCGGATGTTCCCGCGGGCCGTGGACTACGTGGAGCGCGCGGCCCGGGTCGGCGAGACCGGCGGGCAGGTGCGCACCCACCTCGGCCGGTGGTCGCCGCCGCCCGACGCGGCGTGGCGCGCGGCGCAGCAGGACACCGCCACGGCCGAGGCGGAGCGGCGCGCCGGCACCCTGGCCCGGGCCCAGGGCCGCTTCACGCGCAACTTCGTGGTGCAGGGCACCGCGGCCGAGTGGGCCATGTGCTGGATGGGCGCCGTCCGCTCGGCCCTGGCCCGGGAGGACGTGGACGCGCAGCTCGTCTTCTTCCTGCACGACGAGATCGTGCTCCACTGCGCGCGCGAGGACGCGCAGCGGGCCTCCGACCTCGTCCGGGCCTGCGCCGAGCGCGCGGGCCGGCTGGTCTTCGGCCGGATCCCGGTGGAGTTCCCGGTCAGCGTGGCGGTGGTGGAGTCCTACGCGGACGCCAAGTGAGCCCGCTCAGCACAGCTCCCGGTACGGCGCACCGGTCACGTGCCGGAGCCACTCGTCCTCCGTGACCGGCTCCCCGCGGTGCGCGCACACGGCCTGGACCGCGTCCTCGACGTCGACCAGCCAGCTGCGCACCACGCCGTCGTCGCCCGTGGCGACCAGCCGGTCCCCGGCGAAGCGGACGTCGTTCATCCGGTCCCCGGAGGCGGAGAGCGCGGCGTAGACCTCCAGGTCGGCGGCGCCCACGCGCCACATCCAGACGAACTTGTCCCCGGAGGCTCCCGCGAGGAGGGTCCCGTCCGGCGAGAACTGCAGCCCCTTCACGGCGGCCAGGGCGTCCGAGGTCTCGGCCACGGGCCGGGGTGCCGACGGGTCGGAGACGTCCCACAGGCGCACGCGCCCCGCCTCGGTGCCCACGGCCATGAGGTCCCCGGCCGGGGAGAACACGAGCGACGTGGCCACGGCGTCGAGGTCGAGCTCCGCCGCGCGCCGCGGCCGCGCCGGGTCGGAGACGTCCCACAGCTGCACGTGGGTCGCGTCGTCCGCCGCCGCGAACACCGTTCCGGAGGCGTCGAACCGTGCGGCCTCCGTGCCGCGGACCGGGATCGTGGAGACCCGCCGCAGGCCGTCCTCGTCCGTGCGGCGCAGGACGGCGATCTCCGTGCCGACCTCCGACCACGCCGCGAGCGTCGTCGCGTCCCGCGTGACGTCGGCACCCGTGATGCCGGCCTCGATCCCGGGCGCCCGGTCCGGCTCCTGGGGCCGGCCGTCGTCGAGGGGCCACACGAGGACCTCCCCGTCCTCCGTCCCGCCGGCCACGAACGAGGCGTCGGGGGCGACGGCGCCCGCGAACCAGAGGCTCTCCCCGGGCGGGGCCTGCGGGGACGGCAGGGACCGGGGGTCCTCCCCTGTGAGGTCGAAGAGGGAGATGACGTCCGCGCCGATGCCCACGGTGCTCAGCACGTCGTGCTCCCGGTCCGCCGAGAGCTGGTACACCGGCTCGCCCCGCCGTTCGAGCACCGGCCCGTGCAGGTCCCACGCGCCGGTCGTGCCGTCCTGGGACGTGGTGAGCACGCGCTCGCCCACGACCAGCGCGCTCGTGACCCGCGCCGCCGTGGGCATGACGTTGACGCGGGAGAGGTCGGAGAGCCGGTGCACGTACGCGTTCTGGTCGAAGCTCGCGGCCACGACGTGCTCCCCGTCGGGGGAGAACCGCACGTCGTTGACCCAGCTGCCGAAGTCCGTGACCGTCCCGGCCGGGGACACCCGGTCCCCCTCGACGTCGTACAGGCGCAGCTCCCGCGCGTTGAGCCCCGCCGCCAGCCGTGCCCCGTCCGCGGAGAGGTCCAGGGCGCGGACCAGCCGCTCCGTGGGCACGGGCTCGAGCCGTTCGGCGTCCCGGCCGCCGGCCGACCACCGGGTGATCCCCGTCCCGGTCCCGCCGGCGTAGACCGTCCCGTCCGGGGCCGCGGCGAGGGCCATGACGTCGGCGTCCTCCCCGAGCTCGAGCGCCGGCAGCGGCTCGGGGTCCCCCGGGTCCGCGAGGGACCAGCGGAGCACCTCGCCCCGCCCCCCGGCCAGCAGCCGCCGGCCGTCGGGGGAGAGCACGACGGTGTTGACCGGGGTCTGCGGGTCCACCCGGGGCGTGGCGAGCCGGCGGGCCGGGCGCTCCGTGACGTCCCACAGGCCGACGTGCCCGAGCCCGCCCGTGGCCGCGAGCACCCGCCCGTCGACGGCCAGCAGGTCGACCGCGGCGAGGCCGGGCTCGCCGTCGACGACGTCGAGGTCCTCGCGGTTCTCCAGCAGGCTCCCGCTGTCCCGCCACACGGACAGCAGCCCGTCCCCGGCCGCGCGGGCGATCACCGACCCGTCCTCGAGGGCCGCGAGCCGGGACGCGACGTCGGGGCCGAGCCACCGCTCGGGGATGTTCACAGCCGTGGCGTCGATCAGGGCGGAGGTGCCCTCCCGGGTCGGGGCCATCCGGTGGGCCGCGAGGCTGAGCTGCGCGGCGAGGTTGGGCGACTCGCCGCGGATCCGGGACGCCTCGAGGGCCGTCTGACGGGAGAGCGCCTCGTCGCGGGCGGTCTCGGCCACGGTCTGGAAGCGCTCCGCCCGCAGGCCGAGCGCACCGGCGACGACGGCCGCGCAGACCGCCAGGGCCAGCAGCACGAGCGCGACCCTGCCGCGCCGCTCGATCTCGCGGGCGCTGCGCTTCTGCCGCTCCAGGGCGTCGTCGTAGTGGCGCTCGCTCTCCTCGAGGTACTCGCGCTCCGCCGGGCTGAGCAGGGCCTGCTGGCGCGGGTCGCCGGTCCAGTCGCGGAAGGACGCGAGCTGGCCCAGCGGGATCAGCGCCAGCGGGTCGCGGTCGTTGGCCAGCCACATCTGCGTCGCGCGCTGCAGCTGCTGGCGCACGTAGAGGTCGCGCCGGCTGTCCTCGATCCAGCGGCTGAGCCGGGACCAGTGGTCCAGCAGGGACTCGTGGCTCAGCTGGATCTCGTCCCGGTCGATGGTCAGCAGCCGGGCGCGGGCGAAGTGCTCGACGACGGCCGCGCCGCCCTCCGGCAGCTCCTCCCGGAGCACCGGCGCGCGCACCGCCGTGGCCGCCGTCCCCGTGCCGACGACGCGCACCAGGCGCAGGAAGATCGCCCGGGCCACGTCCTGCTCGTGCGGGCCGAGCTCGCCGAGGACCTCCTCGGCGCGGCGGTCGACGGCCTCGGTGATGCCACCGGCGGCGTGGTAGTCGGCGACGGTCAGCTCCCGGCTGCGGGCGTGCTCCCACGTGCCCAGCAGGGCCTGGGAGAGCAGCGGCAGCAGCCCCGCGCCCACCTCGGTGCCGCGCGGGGCCACGTCCCGCAGGACGACCTCGACGAGGTCCGGGGAGACCCGGGCACCGACCGCCTCGGCGGGGCCCACGACGATCTCCTGCAGCTGCTCACGGCTGAGCGCTCCGAGCAGCACGGGCCGTTCCAGCGCGGCGCGCAGCTCGCCGTGGCGGCTCGCCGTCCCGAAGAAGTCCGCGCGCAGGCCGACGACGACCACCCGGTCCCGGCTCACCCCGGCGAGCCGGTCCAGGAAGCGTCCGGGCTCCTCGTCGTCCCGGGACCCCGTCCAGAGCTCCTCCAGCTGGTCGACGACGAGCAGGTCCGGGTCCTCCGCCACGGCCCGCTCGAGGCGTTCCCGGGGCTCGAGCCCCGGGGTCGTGGCACGGGCCGTCCACCCGTGCAGCACCTGGCCCTCGGCCCGCAGCCGTCCGAGCAGCCCGGCGCCGAGCAGCGAGGACTTCCCCGCGCCGGAGGCCCCCACCACGGCGAGGATGCGAGGCCCCTCGGCCCCGGCCAGCCCGGCGACCCGCTCCCCGAGCTCGGTGACCTCGGCGGTGCGGCCGAAGAAGTGGGCCTCGTCCTCGGGCCGGTAGGAGCGCAGCCCCACATAGGGAGTGGTGGCCGGCAGGGCGCTGGTGCGGGAGCGCACGACGTCCTGCCACCACTGCTCGGCGGGGCGCTCGTCGGTCAGCCCGAGGGCGTCCAGCAGGGCCGTGAACTCGGTGCGCAGGGCGGGTCCGGGCAGGTGGGCCCCGCTGAGCCACCCCTGGATCGTGCTGGCGGGCAGGCGGCAGGAGGCCGCGAGCGCGCGCACGGACAGGCCCCGGCGGCGGCGCGCCGCGCTGAGCTGCTCGGCGAGCCGTGGCCGGTCGGTGCCGGGTCGGGACGAGGCCACCGGGAGCCTCCTCGGGGTTCGGGGACACGGGTGTCGGGGACACGGGGGACGCTCGCATCGTAGCCGTGGCCGCCCCGCGCTCCCGCAATGTTGCGCAGCGGGGCACACGTGGACCCCGCGGGACTCCGTCCCGGGCGCCGCGCGGGCCGGCGTGCTACAGCGGCGCGGGCCGCTCCCGCCGCGTGTCCCACGGCTCGGCCCAGCCGAGCGCCGTGAGCACCCGGTCGAGGAGGACCCCCGTGAAGCCCCATACCGTGACCGTGGACGAGGTCCCGGCCACGGGAACGGTGAACGCGGGCGAGCGGTAGGTCTGCGGGCCGCGGGTGACGCTCGCCAGGTGCCGGTTGGCCGGGTCGATGAGGTCCAGCACCGGAACCCGGAACACGAGGGAGGACTCGGCGTGGTCCACGACGTCCACGGGCGAGACGTCGTGCCACCAGCCCAGGACGGGGGTGACGAGGTGGTTAGAGACGGGCAGCGGCACCGGTGCGAGGGCGCCGAGGACCTCGACGCCGCGCGGGTCCAGCCCCGTCTCCTCCTCGGCCTCGCGCACGGCGGCGCGCACGTGGGCGCCGCTGACCCGGCCCCCGGGCACGGTCATCAGCTCGTGCGGATCCCCGTCCCCGGGGTCCAGGCGGCCGCCGGGGAACGCGACCTGGCCGGGGTGCGAGCGCAGGGTCGCGGCGCGCTGGACCAGCAGGACGTCGAGGTCCCGGCCGATGCCGGCCTCGTGCTCGGCGTGGCGGGACGGGACGTCGTCGAGCGCGCCGAAGAGGATCAGCACCGCGGAGCGCCGGAAGTTCTCGTCGATCCGCCCGATCCGCCACGGCTCGCGGTCCTCCATCCGCAGCCGGTGGCCCTCCCGGGCCACCCGCAGCACGTCCTGGTACGCGTCGTTCACGAGCCCTCGCCCCCGTCCCGGTTCACGAGCTCAGCGCCCAGCCGTCGGCCTGCAGCTGCGCCCTGGTGCGGCCGGCCAGGAGCTGCCCCAGCAGCTCCTCCCGTCCCGGGGCGAACTCGTACCTCAGCAGCGACGCCGCCTCGGCGGCACCCGTGGGGCCCTCGCCGTAGGACGGGCACAGGTCCGCGACGGGGCACACCCCGCACGCCGGGCGCCGCGAGTGGCAGATCCGGCGCCCGTGGTAGACGAGCCGATGGGACAGGTCCGTCCAGTCGCGAGGCTCGAACAGCTCGGCGACGTCCCGCTCGACCTTGACGGGGTCCTGCTCCTCCGTCCAGCCGAAGCGCCGGGCCAGCCGGCCGAAGTGGGTGTCCACGGTGATCCCCGGGACCCCGAACGCGTTGCCCAGCACGACGTTCGCGGTCTTCCGCCCCACCCCCGGCAGCGTCACGAGGTCCTCGAGCCGCCCGGGGACCTCGCCGTCGAAGTCGTCCACGATCCTGCGCGCCAGGGTCTGGATGGCGCGGGTCTTGGCGCGGTAGAAGCCCAGGGGCCGGACGATCTCCTGGATCTGGGCCTCGTCCGCCTCCGCGAGCGCCCGGGGTGTGGGGCACGCGGCGAACAGCCGCGGCGTCGTGGCGTTGACCCGCACGTCGGTGGTCTGCGCCGACAGGACGGTGGCCACGAGCAGCTCGTAGGGCGAGCGGAAGTCCAGCTCGGCCACGGCGTAGGGGTAGGTCTGCGCCAGGACCGCGTTGATCCGGCGCGCCCGCCGCTTCCGGGCGAGCACCGACTCCGCGGCCCCGGTCCGGCGGCGTCTCGCGGCCCCGGCCCGGGCCTTGGCCGGGTCCACGAGGCGCAGGTGGGCCGGGGGGCGGGCAACGGCGGAGGACGGCATGTCCACGATTCTAGGCGGCGTGCGCAGCGGGCCCGCGACGTCGCTCGCTCTGTGGCATGACCACGGCCCGATCGTCTAGGGTGGGACCGACACTATGTGAGCTGCGACACGGACGTCCGGTGGCTCGGGCGCCCGCGTGCAGCGTGCCACGAGAAGGGAAGACCACATGGCTTCGGAGTCCGCTCCCGTCGAGACCACGACCTTTGCCCCCGCCCCCGAGTTCACCGCCCAGGCCAACGCCGGGGCCGAGCTCTACGAGCAGGCCGAGCAGGAGGGCACCGACTTCTGGGCCCGCCAGGCCCGTGAGCTGCTGACCTGGAACAAGGAGTTCACGGAGGTCCTCGACTGGTCGAACCCTCCGTTCGCGAAGTGGTTCCAGGACGGCACCCTCAACGCCTGCTACAACGCCGTGGACCGGCACGTCGAGGCCGGCAACGGGGACCGGGTGGCGATCCACTTCGAGGGCGAGCCCGGTGACAGCCGCAGCTACACCTACGCGCAGCTCAAGGACGAGGTCTCCCGGGCCGCCAACGCCATGGAGGGCCTGGGCGTGACCAAGGGCGACCGTGTGGCGCTCTACCTGCCGATGATCGCCGAGGCGGTCATCGCGATGCTGGCCTGCGCCCGCATCGGCGCGATCCACTCCGTGGTGTTCGGCGGCTTCTCCGCGGACGCCCTCCGCTCCCGCGTGGAGGACGGACAGGCGAAGCTCGTGATCACCGCCGACGGGACCTTCCGCCGCGGCAAGCCCTCGACGCTCAAGCCGGCGGTCGACGACGCCCTCTCCCGCGGCGGCGCCTCGGTCGAGCACGTGCTCGTGGTCCGGCGCAACGAGGCCGACGTCCCGATGACCGAGGGCCGGGACGTGTGGTGGCACGACGTCGTGGACGGCGCCTCCCCCGAGCACACCCCGTCCGAGCAGGGCGCGGAGGACCCTCTCTTCGTGCTCTACACCTCGGGGACCACCGGCAAGCCCAAGGGCATCATGCACACCACGGGCGGCTACCTCACCCAGGGCGCCTTCACCCACAAGTACGTCTTCGACCTCAAGCCCGAGACGGACGTCTACTGGTGCACCGCCGACGTCGGCTGGGTCACCGGCCACTCCTACGTCGCCTACGCCCCGCTGGTCAACGGCGCCACGCAGGTGATCTACGAGGGCACCCCGGACTCCCCCCACCGCGGCCGGTTCTGGGAGATCGTCCAGAAGTACGGCGTGACGATCATGTACACCTCCCCCACCGCGATCCGCACGATGATGAAGTGGGGCGAGGAGATCCCCGCCGAGTACGACCTCTCGTCCCTGCGCGTGCTGGGCACCGTGGGCGAGGCCATCAACCCCGAGGCCTGGACCTGGTTCCACCGTGTCATCGGCGGCGGGCGCTGCCCGATCGTCGACACCTGGTGGCAGACCGAGACCGGCGCGATCATGATCTCCCAGCTGCCCGGCGTGACCGTCGCCAAGCCCGGCTCGGCGCAGGTCCCGATGCCCGGCATCAAGGTGGACGTCGTGGACGACAACGGCCGGTCCGTCCCCGACGGGACCTCCGGGTTCCTCGTGCTCCGCGAGCCGTGGCCGTCGATGCTGCGCACCATCTGGGGCGACGACGACCGCTACGTGGACACCTACTGGTCGAAGTTCGGCAACATGTACTTCGCGGGCGACGGCGCCAAGCGCGACGCCGACGGCGACGTCTGGATCCTGGGCCGCGTGGACGACGTCATGAACGTCTCCGGGCACCGTCTGTCCACCCCGGAGATCGAGTCCGCCCTCGTGTCCCACCCGTCGGTCGCGGAGGCCGCCGTCGTGGGCGCCACGGACGAGACGACCGGACAGGCCGTCATCGCCTTCGTCATCCTCTCCGACCACGCCACCGCCGAGGACCGCGACAAAGCCGAGCTCGCGGAGGAGATGCGTGCCCACGTGGGCAAGGAGATCTCCCCGATCGCCAAGCCCAAGAAGGTCCTGATCGTGCCCGAGCTGCCCAAGACGCGCTCCGGGAAGATCATGCGCCGTCTGCTCAAGGACGTTGCGGAGAACCGTGAGGTCGGCGACGTCTCGACCCTGGCGGACCAGACCGTGATGCAGCAGATCGTGGACTCGCTCGGCAGCAAGTAGTCCGCCGTCCCGTTCCGCGGCGCCCCTGGCACGTGCCGTGCGAGGGGCGCTGCGGCGTCCCGGGAGTGAGAGGATGCCGTCATGAGCTCTTCGCGCAAGCCGATCTACGTCCTCAACGGCCCCAACCTCAACCTGCTGGGCACCCGGCGTCCCGAGGTGTACGGCACCACGACCCTCGGCGACATCGAGGCTGCCGTCCGGGCCCGCGCCGCCGGGTGGGACGTCGAGTTCCACCAGTCCAACCACGAGGGGGACGTGGTCGACCGGATCCAGGAGGCCCGGACCGAGGGCGCGGCGATCATCATCAACCCGGCGGCGTTCACCCACTACTCGATCGCCATTCACGACGCCCTCGAGGCGGCGGAGCTGCCGGTGGTGGAGGTGCACATCTCCAACGTGCACCGGCGCGAGCCGTTCCGGCACACCTCCTACGTGTCCCTGCAGGCCGACGCCGTCATCGCGGGCGCGGGCGCCTTCGGCTACGAGATGGCGGTCGACTGGCTGCTGCGCACGCTGGAGGGCTGAGCCTCAGGCCGCGCAGGTGCCCGGCACGATCGGCTGGGTCCGGCCCGCCGCGGCGTCCAGCGCCGTGCGCAGCCGCTCGAGGGTCAGGGCGTAGCCGACCTGCCCCTCCTGGGCCTTGGCGAAGACGACCCCCGCGACCGTCCCGTCGGGGGCCACGAGGGGACCGCCCGAGTTGCCCTGCTGGACCCTGCCCGCCAGCTGGATGATCTCCATGGTGGCCGGCCGGGCACCGACGCCCTGCACCGGGGCGAGGGCCGTGCCCTGCACGGTGGCCGGCTCCGCGGTGAACGGCCCGCCCAGGGGATAGCCCATGAAGCTGACGAGGTCCCCCGGGGCGGGGTCCTCGCCCAGCGCCAGCCCGGGCAGTTCGAGGCTCGGCACCGAGAGGACGGCGAGGTCCGCGGCGGGGTCGTAGTGGACCACGCCGGCGGTGTGCACCCGGCCGTCCCTGGTCTGCACCACCGGCTCCGGCACCCCCGCGACCACGTGGGCATTGGTGACCACCTGGCCCGCCGCGGTCGCGAAGCCCGAGCCCGTCTGGTTCTGCCGGCACGCCGCGGCGGTCCCGTACACCTGCACCACGGACTGCCCGGCCCGTTGCAGCGCGGGCGTGTCCACGGTCTCGGAGGGCGCCTCCTCGGGCGGGAACAGCAGGGCGTCCAGCTGGCGGATCCCCGCGGCACCACCCACGGCGTCCCGGGCGTCGGTGAGGGCCTCGCGGACGGGTTCGGGCGTGCGCTGGTCGATGGTGCGCAGCACGGCCGAGCCCGCCACCTGCTGGGAGACGGCCGGGATGCCGAGCTGGCCGACGACGGAGGCCAGCACCGAGATCACGACCGCCGCGACGGCGACGTCGAGGGCCGCCCCCGCGATCCGGTTCGGCAGCCCCAGGCGCATGCGCTCGGTCACGGCCGAGAGGGCGCGTCCGAGCGCGGCGCCCAGCATCTGCCCGGCGACGAGCAGCACGAGCACCGTGGCGACCACGGCGCCCACCCGGTACTGGGGGTCCACCTGGCCGCTGACCCACGGCGCCGCACCGAACGCCGCCACGCCGCCGAGCACGAGCCCGCCCAGGGAGAACAGGGAGTTGAAGAACCCGCGGCTGTACCCGTAGAAGAGGTAGCCCAGCAGCACCACGACGAGCACGACGTCGAGCAGGTTGAAGGACGGGGTCATCGGGTTCCTCTGGCTGATCGTGGGGGTCGGGGCGCCGGCGCGAGCCACCAGCATAGGGAGCCCGCCTGGGAGATCCGTGGAGTCGGGTCCCCCGGCGGCCCGGCGCGGCGCGCCCGTCCTTGGGATTCGCCGGTGGGAGACACTACAGTGAACGTCAGGTACGTTGGGTCGCTCACAGCTGAGCGGCACCCGCTCACATCGGCCGCCGCGGGCCACGGTCCGACGGCGGCGAAACTCTGAGGAGAACCATGGATATCGACGTCCTCCGCCGCGCCCCGCTGTTCGCGTCCCTGGACGACCAGGCCTTCGCCGCCCTCACCGAGGAGCTCACGGAGGTCGACCTGTCCCGCGGCTCCACCCTCTTCCACGAGGGCGACCCGGGCGACCAGCTCTACTTCATCGTCTCGGGCAAGATCAAGCTCGGCCGCACCGCGTCGGACGGGCGCGAGAGCCTCGTGGCGATCATGGGCCCCGGCGAGCTGTTCGGCGAGATGGCCCTGTTCGACCCGAGTCCCCGCTCGACCTCCGCCACCGCCGTCTCGGAGACCCGCCTGGCCGGGCTCAAGCACGAGAACCTCAAGAAGGTCATCGAGCGCTCCCCGGACGTCTCCGCGCAGCTGCTGCAGGCTCTCGCCCGGCGGCTGCGGCGCACCAACGAGAACCTCGCCGACCTCGTCTTCTCGGACGTGCCCGGCCGCGTGGCCAAGGCCCTCCTGGACCTGGCCGACCGGTTCGGCCGGCCGGCCACGGACGGCATCCTCGTGGCCCACGAGCTGACCCAGGAGGAGCTGGCGCAGCTCGTCGGCGCGTCCCGGGAGACCGTCAACAAGGCCCTGGCCGAATTCGTCCAGCGCGGCTGGATCCGGCTCGAGGCCCGCGCCGTCGTGATCCTCGACCTGCAGCGCCTCAAGCAGCGCAGCCGCTGACCGCACGGCGACGGCCCGGTTCCCCCGAG
>NZ_JBISWL010000065.1:0-60269 GCF_044462265.1 Kocuria rhizosphaerae | reverse complement strand
CCGGGCCGTCGCCGTCTGCGGGATGGGCCTCAGGAGAGGTCCAGGCGCAGCACGGGGCGCCCGTCCCGCACCTCGAGGACGGGGTTGCGGGTCACGACGGCGCGGTTCTTGGCGAGGAAGGCGATCGCCGAGGAGCACTCGGCGACCGTCTCGAGCACGCACTGCACGCCCGGGGAGGACAGGTCGTCGATCCGGCGGCCCACGGTGTCCGGCCGGTCCACCAGGTCACCGAGCCAGCTGCCCGCCGGGTCGGCCACGGCCTGGGACGCGTCGACCCACCGGCCCCACACGCCTTTCGACTCCAGCAGCGTCGGGGACTGCCCGTCGGGGACCACCGCGGTGAAGTAGTGGATGTCGTAGCGGCGGTGGGCGAAGTCGGAGGTGACCCAGTGCGCGAGCGGCTTGAGCAGGTCGGAGCGCAGGACCAGACGACGCCGGCCGAGCACCTGGGCCAGGGAGACGTCCCCCACCGCGAGGGCCTCGCGCGAGCTCATCCACTCGGCGCCCTCCACGGACTCCACCGTGCTCATCGGATCGGGGCCGGCCAGCAGCACGCCCGTCTCCTCGAAGGCCTTCCGCACCGCGGCCACCACGGCACGGCGGGCCCGGCTGACGTCGCCCTCCATGCCGAGCCGGCGGGCCCACTCGCCGGGGGTGGGGCCGGACCACTCCAGCGGCTCGTCGTCGTGGGCCTCGACCGGCCCGCCGGGGAACCCGACGGTGCCGAGCGAGGTCGTGCGCGCGCGGTAGCTCAGGTAGGTCTCGACCCCGGCCTCCCCGTCGCGCACGAAGACGACCGCAGAGGCCGGGGTGGGGGCGCTGCCCGGCAGCCCGGCGCCGCGCTCGAGCCAGGCCTCGGCGGCCTCGCGGTGCTGCTCGGGGATCTCGAAGTACCGCACGGCCGGGGCCCGGCCCGCGCGCGGCGCGCGGGCCGGGAGCTCACCGGAACTCCGCAACGAGCTCCACCTCGACCGGCGCGTCGAGCGGCAGGACCGCGACGCCGACGGCGGACCGGGCGTGGACCCCGGCGTCGCCGAAGATGCGGCCCAGCAGTTCCGAGGCGCCGTTGATCACCGAGGGCTGACCGGTGAAGGCCGGGTCGGAGGCCACGAACCCCACCACCTTGACGATGCGGACCACCCGGTCCAGGTCGCCGACGCGGTCCTTGACGGCGGCCACGGCGTTGAGCGCCGCCTGCGCGGCCAGCTCCCGCGCCTGCTCCGGGGAGACGGTGCCCGGGGCCCCGGACGCGGAGACCTTGCCGGTGGCGGGCAGGGCGCCGTCCACGAACGGCAGCTGGCCCGAGGTGTGCACCCAGGAGCCGGTGACGACGGCGGGCACGTAGGCGGCCACGGGCGCCGCGACGGGCGGGAGCTCGAGCCCGAGCTCGGCGAGACGGGATTCGACGGTGGAGCTGGTGGTCATGGGGTCCTCCGGAGGGGGCGGCCGCGGTCAGTTCTTGGGACGCTTGAAGTACGCGATGGGGTTCGTCTGGACGGGGGCGTTGACGTTGCCCGAGGGGACGTCTGCCGGGGTCGTTCCGGGCAGGACGGTCACGAGCTCCCAGCCGTCGTCCCCCCAGTTGTCGAGGATCTGCTTGGTGGCGTGGATCATGAGGGGCACGGTGGCGTATTCCCAGGTAGTCATGGGCCCAGCGTAGCCACGAACGGCGGGATGCGCTCAGCCGTGACGGATCGCCGTGACGGAACGCGCACGGGAAGCGATCAGGTCGACGCTTGTAGAATGTCCGAATGGCCTCCCGCAACCCCTCGCAGGCACCGTCGGTCCTGGGCAACGTCGTGGCGTTCATCGCCACCAGCATCGTTGCCGGCATCGTCGCCGCCGGTCTCCTGGTTCCCCCCGCAGCCGCCACGGGTCTCGCCGCCAACGCCTCCATCGGCTGGTTCAAGGACCTCCCCGCCCAGATGGAGGCGGGGCCGATGTCCCGCGCCTCCACGCTCGTGGCCCGGGACGGCACGGAGATCGCCACGTTCTACGCGCAGAACCGCACTCCGGTGACCCTGGACGAGATGTCCCCGCACATGAAGGACGCGATCCTCGCCATCGAGGACCGGGACTTCTACGAGCACGGCGGCGTGGACCTCGGCGGCATCGTCCGCGCCCTCGGCAACAACATCATCCGCCCGGAGGCCCGCCAGGGCGCCTCGACCATCACGCAGCAGTACGTGAACAACCTGATCATCGACTCCCAGGTCAGGGCCGGCGAGGAGACCACGACCATCGGCGCCGACAAGGGCTACGCGGACAAGATCAAGGAGATCAAGCTGGCCCTGTCCATGGAGCAGGAGCTCGGCAAGGACGAGATCCTCGAGGGGTACCTCAACATGGTGCTCTTCGGCGGGCAGAACTACGGGGTGGAGGCCGCGGCCCAGTACTACTGGGGCATCTCCGCGTCCGAGCTGAGCATCTCGCAGTCCGCGGTGCTGGCCGGCATGGTGCAGTCCCCCAACTACTACGACCCCGCCGCGAACCCCGAGGCGGCCACGGAACGACGCAACATCGTGCTCGACACGATGCTGGCCACCGGGGCGATCACCGAGGAGGAGCACGCCGCCGCCTCCTCGGAGCCGATCGAGCTGGACCTCCACCGGAGCAACTCCGGCTGCTCGGCGGCCGAGATGGCCCCCTACTTCTGCGACTACGTCCAGAACGTGATCCTCCAGAGCTCCGCGTTCGGGGAGACCCCCGAGGAGCGGCTGAAGACCCTGCAGCTGGGCGGCCTCGAGATCACCTCCACCCTCGACGTCGAGGCCCAGCGCGCGGCCGAGAAGGCCGTCAACGAGACGCAGCCGCGCGACGACAACCCGGACGGGGTCTCCACCGCCCTCGTGTCCCTCGAGCCGTCGAACGGTGACGTCGTGGCCATGGCGCAGAACACCTACTACTCCACGGAGGAGAACACCTCCAACACCACGTACAACTTCAACGTGGACTCGTGGATGGGCGGCGCCGGCGGGTTCCAGGTGGGATCCACGTACAAGCCGCTGACCTACGCCACGTGGATCGACACCGGCCACGGCGCCGAGGACGAGCTCGACGCGTCCCAGACCCGGTGGCCCCCGGACCACCGCTGGAGGGCCTCGTGCCTGGAGGGCGGGTACAAGATCGAGCCGGGCAACGACGGCAAGGGCTTCGAGATCCAGAACGCCGAGGAGGGCTACACCCGCAAGATGGAGGCCGACTTCGGGATCTACAACTCCATCAACACCGCGATCTACGCGATGGCGGAGGAGATGGACCTGTGCGACATCGGCCGGCTCTCCGAGGACCTCGGCATCGTCAGCGGCAAGACGGGCGAGCCCGTGGACACCACCGTCCTGGCCTCCCTGCTGGGCGGCTCCGTGGACATCTCCCCCATGACGATGGCCCGCGCCTACTCCGCCTTCGCCAACCGCGGCGTGATGTGCGAGCCGCGGGCCCTGGAGAAGGTCGTGGACTACACCGGCAAGGCCTACGACATCCCGAAGACCTCGTGCGAGCGGGCGATCAGCCAGGACGTGGCCGACGGCGTCAACTTCGCCCTCAACCAGACGCTGATCCGCGGCTCGGGCTGGCAGCGCGACATCGACCTGCCGGGTGCCTCCGCGGCCAAGACGGGCACCACGGACAACTCGACCCAGACCTGGATGGTGGGCTACACCAAGGGCCTGGCCACCGCGTCCTGGGTCGGCAACTACCGGCTCGGCTCGCGGTCGCTCAACGGGCTCTCCATCGGCGGCCAGCGCACCACGGGCGACGACTGGGTGGACGGCTCCACCTTCGCCGGCGGCCAGTGGCAGCAGTTCATGCGCGAGGTCGCCAGGGACTACGACACGGGCCAGTTCGCGGAGCCCTCGGACCGGGTGCTCAAGGGCCGCAACGGCACCTCCGAGCCGGGCTGACCCGCATGGGTCCCCTGAGCACCACCGCCCACGCCGCGGGACCGGTCCTGCGGACCGCGGCCGCCGTGGCAGGAGCCGGGACCGCCGCAGCGGCGGGCCTCGGCGCGTGGGGCGTCGTCGTCGAGCGCCGCCGGTTCCGGCTGCGCACGGAACGGCTCCGGCTGCTGCCCGAGGGCAGTCCTCCCCTGCGCATCCTGCACCTGTCGGACCTGCACGTCTGGCCCGGGCAGCGGGCGGTGCGGGACTTCGTGCACTCGCTCGCCGCCCTCGAGCCCGACCTCGTGGTGGACACCGGGGACAACCTCTCCCACCCGGAGGGCCTGCCGTGGCTGCTGGAGATCCTGGACCCCCTGTTCCGCTTCCCGGGGGCCTACGTGCCGGGCTCCAACTGCTACTTCGCGCCGCGGCCGAAGAACCCGTTGCGCTACCTCTGGCGGGACACGTCCGGGGAGGGACAGGACGAGGCGCCCCGGCTGCCCACCGCGGACATGCACGCGGCCTTCGACGCCGCCGGGTGGACGCCGCTGATCAACCGGGCCGCCCGGATGGACGTCGCGGGTCTTGCCCTGGACCTCTCGGGGGTGGACGATCCGCACCTCGGCCGCGACCGCCATCCCGGGTTCGTGGAGCCGGCCACCGCCGACCTCCGTCTCGGGGTGGCCCACGCCCCCTACCTGCGGACCCTGGACCGGTTCGCCGCGGACGGCGCGCGGCTGGTGCTGGCCGGCCACACCCACGGCGGGCAGGTCTGCCTTCCCGGCGGGCGGGCGCTCGTGAGCAACTGCGACCTCGAGCCCGAGCGCTGCCAGGGCCTCATCACGCAGGCCGGCGTGCCGGTCAACGTCTCGGCCGGCCTGGGGACCTCCCGCTTCGCCCCGATCCGGCTGTTCTGCCCGCCCGAGGCCGTGCTGCTGACGCTCACCGACTGACAGCGGCGGGGCGGGATCAGGCGCTGATCTCGGGCACCGCCACGATGATCCGGTGGTTCGTCCTCTCGCACAGGAACATCCGCTCGGTGCCGTCGGGCACGGGGCCGCCCTCGGTCCACTGCTCCTCGGGCAGCTCGCGCAGCGAGCCGCCGCACGCCGGGCAGCGGGGGCCCGCGTCGTCCGTGGCGTTGTGCTCCATCGTGGTCTCCTCCACGGTCGGTCCTCCGGTCCCGCCCTCGCGGCCCGGCGGCCCCGGGCACCCGGGGTCCTGCGTCCGAGCCTTCCGCACAAAGCCGCGGCCCACAATCCCCTGATGGTCAGACGGCTTGGCATCCGGCCCTAGGATGTGACTCACCACGCTCGTGCCGCCCTCGTCACCGGGAGGATCCTCATGACCGTCACCGACCACGCCAGACTCCTCGAGGACCTGCGCACCTGGTGCGGCCGGGACGCCGTCGTCGGATCGGAGCTGGAGCGCAGGGCGCTGGCCCACGACGCCTCGCACTACCTGCTGCAGCCCGCCGCCGTGGTCCGCCCGCGGTCGGCCGGGGACATGGGCAACCTCTTCCGGGCGGTGTCCCGGCACGGTCTGGGTCTGACGTTCCGGGCGGGCGGCACGTCGCTGTCGGGGCAGGCGGTCACGGACCAGGTGCTCGTGGACGTGCGCCGGAACTTCCGCGAGATCGCGGTGCTGGACGGCGGGCGGCGCGTGCGCGTGCAGCCGGGCGCGACGGTCCGGCAGGTCAACGCCCGGCTCGCCCCGCACGGCCGCAGGCTGGGCCCCGACCCGGCGAGCGAGTCGGCGTGCACGGTCGGCGGCGTGGTCGCCAACAACTCCTCGGGCATGTCGTGCGGCACGCAGGAGAACACGTACCGGACGCTCGAGTCCACGGTCTTCGTCCTCGCGTCCGGGACCACCGTGGACACCGCGGACCCCGGCGCCGACCGGGAGCTGCGCGAGCGGGAGCCAGAGCTGCACGAGGGGCTGCTCCGGCTCAGGGAGCGGGTGCGCTCGGACCCGGCGTCGGTGCGGACGATCGAGCAGCAGTTCGCCATGAAGAACACCATGGGCTACGGCCTCAACTCGTTCCTGGACCACGACGAGCCGGTGCGCATCCTCGAGCACCTGCTGATCGGCAGCGAGGGCACCCTCGCCTTCGTGGCCGAGGCGACCTTCCGGACGGTCGAGATCCTGCCCCACGTTTCCACCGGGCTGCTGGTGTTCCCGGACCTGGCCGCGGCCACGCGCGCCGTCCCGGAACTGGTCGCGGCCCGCTCGGCCACGGTGGAGCTGCTGGACGCCACGTCCCTGAAGGTCTCCCGCCGAACCGGGCTCGCGCCGCGGCAGATCATGGAGCTGGACGTGGTCGACCACGCGGCGCTGCTCGTCGAGTACCGCGGCGGCACCCCGGAGGAGGAGCAGGAGCTCTCCGCGGCCGCGGCCCGCCTCTTCCCGGCCCTCGACCTCGCGGCACCGGCGCGGCTGACCAGCGACCCGGCGGAGCGCGCCACCATGTGGACCGTGCGCAAGGGGCTGTACACCACCGTGGCCGGCAACCGGCCGAGCGGGTCGAACGCGCTGCTGGAGGACGTCGTCGTCCCCGTGCCGGAGCTGGGCGAGACCTGCGAGCAGCTGACGGCGCTCTTCGACGCGCACGGCTACCGGGACTCGGTGATCTTCGGGCACGCCAAGGACGGCAACGTGCACTTCATGCTCAACGAGCAGTTCGACCGCCCGGACCTGCTGGCACGCTACGAGCGCTTCACGGAGGAGATGGTCTCCCTCGTGCTGGACCACCACGGGTCGCTCAAGGCCGAGCACGGGACGGGCCGCAACATGGCGCCGTTCGTGCGCCGGCAGTACGGCGACGAGCTCTACGACGTCATGGTGGAGCTCAAGCGGCTCGTGGACCCGGGCGGGCTGCTCAATCCTGGGGTGATCCTCAACGAGGACCCGGCGGTGCACGTGCGGCACCTCAAGACCGCGCCCACGGTGGAGCAGGAGGTGGACCGCTGCGTGGAGTGCGGCTACTGCGAGCCGGTGTGCCCGTCCAAGGACCTCACCCTGACCCCGCGGCAGCGCATCGTGGGCCGGCGGGAGATCGCCGCGGCGGAGGAGCGCGGGGACGCGCCGCTCGCGGCCCGGCTGCGCGCCGAGTACGACTACGAGGGCTTGCAGACCTGCGCGGTGGACGGGATGTGCGTGACGGCGTGCCCGGTGCTCATCAACACGGGCGACCTTGTGCGGCGGCTGCGCGCGGAGGACCCCCACCCGGTCGCGGACGCCGGCTGGGGCGCGGCGGCGCGGGTGTGGGGGGCGACGACGACGGGGGCCCGGCTCGGGCTGACGGTCGCGGACGCGCTGCCCGCGGCGCTGCCGAGGGCGGCCACGTCGACGGCCCGCGCCCTCCTGGGCGCCGAGCACGTGCCGCAGTACAAGGACGCGCTGCCGGCGGGCGGTGCGCCCCGGCCCCGGCGGCGGGACGAGCTCGCGGAGGCCGTGTTCTTCCCCGCGTGCATCAACTCCATGTTCGGCGCTCCCGGCGGTGAGGGCGCGACCGTGTCCCAGGCCTTCCTGGCGCTGTGCGACCGGGCCGGGGTGCACGTCACGGTCCCCGAGGGCATCGGGAGCCTGTGCTGCGGCACACCGTGGAAGTCGAAGGGCCTGCCCACCGGGTACGCGACCATCTCGGAGCGCACGCTCCCGGCCCTGTGGGAGGCGAGCCGTTCCGGGAAGCTGCCCGTGGTCTGCGACGCGGCCTCGTGCACCGAGGGCCTCGAGACCATGGCCGAGCTGGCGGCCGGCTCCAGCGAGCACCACGCGCTGCGGTTCGTGGACTCGGTGGAGTTCGTGGCCGACCGGGTGCTGCCGGGGCTGACGGTGTCCCGGCCGGTCGGGTCGATCGCCCTGCACCCCACGTGCTCGAGCGTGCACCTCGGCATCACCTCGGCGTTCGAGACGATCGCCCGGACGATCAGCGACGACGTGGTGGTGCCGGCGGCCTGGGGCTGCTGCGCGTACGCCGGGGACCGCGGCATGCTGCACCCGGAGTTCACGGCGTCGGCGACGGCCGACGAGGCCCGGGAGGTCAACCAGCGCCGTTTCGAGGCCTACGCCTCCCTGAACCGGACCTGCGAGCAGGGCATGACGGAGGCCACCGGCCACCCGTACCGGCACGTCCTGGAGCACCTCGAGCAGGCCACCCGCTGAGCGTCAGTCCCGCAGCGCGGCGCCGTCGCCCTCGAGCCGCGCGGCCAGCCGGGTGAGGTCGGAGACCCGGACGTCCGGCGCGCGCGCGTACTGCGGGTACGGCGCCCCGTAGCGGTCGATCCACACGGTCCGCATGCCCGCCCGGGAGGCGCCGTGCAGGTCCCACGGGTGCACGGCGACCATGACCGCCCGCTGCAGCGGCACACCCCAGATCCGGCCGGCCCACGCGTAGGACTCGGAGGCGGGCTTCCAGCACGGTGCGTCCTCCACGGAGAGGACCGACTCGAAGTGCTGCCGGATCCCACCGCGCTCGAGCAGGCCCTCGGCCGTCGCCTCCGAGCCGTTGGTCAGGGCCGTGAGCCGGTAGCCGGCGTCGGCGAGGGCGGTCACCCCGCCCGGGACGTCCGGGTGGACCGGCAGCCGCTGCACGCCGTCGAGGACGTGGACCACGGCGTCCTCGACCTCGCGGTCCGGCCGGTGGACGGCGAAGAGGGTCCGGGCGACCGCCCGCCCGAGGGCCGCGAACGGCTGCGCCTCCCCGTGGACGGCGAGCGCGAAGCCTTCTCGGAGGATCGAGGCGAACCACGTGGCGGCCAGCTCGCCCGGCACGCCCACCTCCTCGAACGCGCGGCGCATCTCCCGCATGTCGGAGATCGTCTCGTTCACGTCGAAGACGAGGAGGGGTCTGTCGTCGGCGGTCATCCTCGGACTCTTCTCTGCCGTGCGCACGGCGCCGGCGCCACCCGGTGGGCGACGTCCGGGGCGAGCGCGGTGGACGCGTGTGCACAGGATAGTCCCGCCCATCGGACGACCGCGTCATGAACCGGCCGGGGGCGAACGCCCCCGGTTCCGGGCCCGTCCGGCTCTCCGTCCGTACCGGCCACGTCCCGGGACGTAACACCCGGACGCACGGAGGGGGACGGCCCCGGGCACCGTAGAGCGTTTCCGCCGGTCAGAGGCGCCTCTCGGTTCCGGCGCGTGGACAGGGAAACATCGGGCCCGCACGCGGTCTTCACAGAAGAAAACCCGCCGGTAGAATCGATATCAGCACCGAATCCGGTGCGACGGGCGCACTCCCCCCGGTGACGCCACCATCCCCGGTCATCATCCTTCCTTCGCCGTGTCCGGCGCGCGTCCCGCGATAGCGGGCCTGCGCGGAGCCGGCGGCGACAGGCCCCTCCTGAGTCACGCCCGCTCCTGGGGCGTGCCCTGATCCCCCTCCCCCCGCTGCACCGACAGGACCCCCCGCCCCATGCGTCACCGCTCCTCCCGCGCCCGCCACAGCACCTCCGGCGCCCGCCACCGGTCCTCCGGCGGAAGCCACCGTTCCACGGCCCCCCGCAGCCGCATGCCGCGTCCGGCCCTCCCGCTGGGCGAGCACCTCGGCCGGCCCGCTGTCGTGTGCTCGCTCGCCGTGGTCGCCCTGGGCGTGTCCTCGGTGCTGACCCAGGGCGCGCCCTCGTCGCCGGCGGCCTCATCGGGCGGGAGCTCCGTGTCGATGGTCTCCCTGCTCCAGGGCGGCTCCGGCGGGGCCCTCGTGGCGTCCCCGGCCGGCGCGGTCGGAGCGGCCGGCACGTCCGGGCCGGGACAGCGCGCGGGGACCTCCCCGCTGGACCCGGCCGGTGCCGCGGCCCGGGTCCACGAGGGAGAGCTGCCGGTGAACACGATCGTGGCCCCCGCCCAGCCGGCCACGGTCCTGGAGGGCGGTCGTTTCGGCTGGCGGATCGCGCCGGACCTGGGCGTCCGGGAGTTCCACAACGGCACGGACCTCTCGGTCGCCGCCGGGACCCCGGTGGTCGCCGCCGCGCAGGGCCGGGTCACGGCCGTCTTCTGGGACGTGTGGGGCGGCAACCGCGTGGAGGTCGCCCACGCGGACGGTCTGCGGACCACCTACAGCCACTTGGAGGACGTCCGGGTGGAGGTCGGCGACGAGCTGGCCGCGGCGCAGCGCCTGGGCAGCGTGGGCGCCACCGGGATCCGCGTGACGGGCCCGCACCTGCACTTCGAGACGTGGGTCGACGGCGCCGTGGCCGACCCGCAGTCCTTCGACTGGATCACCGACGCCGGGATCGTGCCCGGCACCGCCACGCCCTACTCGCTCGCCGAGGACGCGCCCTCCCCCGCCGAGGTGTCGGAGCTCCTCCGCCGCTCGCTGTCCGGCGGGAACCGGGTGCAGGTCATGGCGTCCGCCCCGGCGGAGACGCCCGTCGCCCAGCGACCCCGGGCGTCCGCACCGAGGGACATCGAGAAGGACACCGAGAAGGACACCGCCGGGAACACGGCGAAGAACAAAAGCACGGCGAAGAGCACCGTGGAGCGCGCACCGGCAACCACGCCTGAGCCCTCCGCCGAGGCCGCCCCCCGGTCCAAGCCGGCCGAGCCGTCGGCCGCCGCGCCGGCACCTGCCCCGGCCGCGCCGGCGCCCCAGCGGACCCCGGACGACTCCGTCAAGAAGGCCGCGGAGCAGGAGGCCGCCGAGAAGGCGGCGGAGCTGGAAGCAGCGGAGCAGGCAGCAGCCAAGAAGGCAGCGGAGCAGGCCGCCGCGGAGAAGGCGGCGGCGGAGCGCGCCGCGGAGGCCGCGAAGCGTGCCGAGGAACTGCGCCAGGCGCAGCTGCTCCACGCCTCCCCGACCGTCGACACCGACGGCGACGGAGTGGTCGACTCCCTCGACGACGACCTCGACGGCGACGGCATCGCCAACGCGCTCGACACCGACATCGACGGCGACGGCATTCTCAACACCGACGAGGCCGAGCCCCGGGACGTCTGGACCCCGGCGACACCCCGGACCGACCAGGACTCGGCCCCGGGCACCACCGCAGCTGCCACGGAGGAGACGGGCGCCCCCGCAGGGCTTTCCTGATCGATCCCGCCGCCGGTCCGCGCTGCGGCGCGTCAGCCGGCGGCGAGACGGCCCAGGGGGCTGCTCTCGAAGTCCTCGAGCAGCTCCTGGGGATCCGCGAAGACGGCCACGGCGCCGGCCTCGCGCAGTTCCGTCTCGCTGATGCCGCCGCTCGTCACGCACACGGCGTCCAGGCCCAGCTTCCATGCGGACTGCACGTCCCAGCGGGCGTCGCCCACGACGATCGCGTTCTCCGGGCGCAGGTCCCCGGCCTTCAGGGCCGCGGCGAAGATGTCGGGCTCGGGTTTGCTGTGCTCGGCGTCCGTGGCGGTCGTGACCGCGGTGAGGACGTCGTCGGAGCCGAGGGCCTCACGCATGGCGGCGACCTCGGTGACGTTCGACGACGACGCCAGCACCACCACGAGACCGGCGTCGGCGCAGCGGCGCAGGAGCTCCGTGGCCCCACGGGTCGGCTTGAGCCCCGCCCAGTGCACGGAGAAGAGTGACCCGTGGGCGGCGCCGATCGCGTCGTCCCCGTCCTTGTCCCGGTCCTCGGGCAGCAGCTCGTCGATCAGCTGCTCCGAGCCCATCCCGATGAGCCGGTGGATCCGGTGCATGGGGACGTCGTGGCCGGCCTGGTTGAAGGCCTGCCACCAGGCCACGGTGTGCAGGTAGCTGGAGTCGATGAGGGTGCCGTCGACGTCGAACAGGACGCCGCGGCGCGGCCGCCCGTCGGGAGTGGAGGACTTTTCGGACGGGGTGGAGGTCATGGCCTCAGCATGGCACCACCCCCGGCGCCGCTCAACGGAGGACCCTCACGCCCGGCGGCGGCGCAGCACCCGTGCCGCGAGCGCGCCCAGGGCTCCGGCCACGACCAGTCCGAGCAGCAGCGGGACGGCCACGTCCCACACCGTGGGACCCCGGAGCTCGTCGAGGGTCATGGTGTGGACGAGTCCGTCCTGCCCCGGCACCAGGAGGACGTCGTCGACGATGACCGGTCCGGCGGGGGCCAGCGGGTCGGTGGACAGCTCCTGCACGCGCACGAGCTCGCCCGAGCCGGCCTCCACGGCACCGATCTGCCCCGTCGTGGTCGTGTAGACCACGAGCCCGTCCACCACGGCCGGCGCGGCCTTGACGGGGCCGGAGTCGTGGGTCCACAGCTGCTCTCCCGTCCGCAGGTCCAGCGCGTAGAGGGTCTTGGTGCTGGGGCTGCCGACGTGGACCACGCCGTCGGCGATCGTGGGCGCTCCCGACGTGTTGTTGGTCACGAACGGCCCGTCCCCGAGCCGGACCTCCCACAGGATCTCCCCGGTGGCGGCGTCGACGACGTGCAGGTGCCGGTCACCGGCGGCGGCGTCGACCCGGCCCTCGTGCAGCGCCGGCGTGGGCATGACGTGACCGGCGACCTCCTACTGCCACAGCTGCTCACCGGTGCCGAGGTCGAAGGTGTGCAGGGTCCCGCTGCCGTGCGTGCCCACGTACAGGCGGTCCCCCACGACCACGGGGCCGGCCCGGACCTCGTCGGGCAGCCGGAAGCCGTCCTCGGCGGGGACCACCGCGCCGTCCGTGCTGATCACGGGGTTCTTCTCGGGCGTGAGCCGGTACTGGGTCCACTCCTATGGGGACTCGACCGGGGCGTCGGCCGGGGCCGGCGCGACGGGGCCGGCGGCCACCAGCAGTGCGGCGCCGAGGACGCACGCACGAGTACTCGGGTGCGGGCGGCGGGCGGGTCGGTTCCGGATCATGGTCCATTGTGACGCGTCCGGGGCCGTGGTGGTCGGGCGTCCTGCGCCCCGATACGGGTCTCCGGGCGGCGCCGGTGGCGACCCGGCAGGATCAACCCCGCCGGTCGGTGCCGGTAACCGGAGATCCGTCCGAGAGTTGCGTGGCATCCTCCATGCAGATCCGAAGAGCCGCCACGTCCTCGGCGGCCGTCCGCGCCTCGTGCGGAGCCACCGCGTCCGTGCCGGCGAAGACGGCCTCCAGCCGGAGCGCCGACTCCGAGGCCCGGGAGAACCCGAACGTGCCCGCCGAGCCCGCGAGCCGGTGCGCGCGCCGCTCGGCCTCCCGCCGCGCCGCCCCGGAGAGACCGTCCTCCATCAGCGCGGCCACCGCGTCCTCGAGAACCGCGACGTGCTCCAGAATGTCGTCGCGGTGGCGGGCCCAGATCTGCGCGAGCGCCGCGCGGGCCTCGGCGTTCCCGGCCCGCCGAGCCCGCGTGCTCACGGGTCCCAGCCCAGGAGTTCCGCGACCTGTTCCGGCAGCGACAGGGGGTCGAACGGCTTGGTGAGCACGCCGTCGACGCCGAGGTCGGCGAACCGGCGCCGGTCCGTCTCCTGCGCCTTGGCCGTGAGCAGGAGCACCGGCACGTCCCGGGTGGCCGTGTTCTGCCGAAGGCGGGCGAACGTGGCCGGGCCGTCCAGACCGGGCATCATCACGTCGAGCAGGATGACGTCCGGGGGATTCCGGGAGGACACCTCCAGCCCTTCCGCTCCGGAGCCCGCCGTGGTGACGTCGTGGCCGCCCACGAGCTCGAGACTCGCGTGGGCCACCTCGCGGATGCCCTCGTCGTCGTCGATCACGAGAATGCGCCGGGACTCAGTCATGGATGCGCTCCTTCGCCGGGTCGGTGAGCTGTGCCATCAGGTGGAGCACGTGCCGCTCGAAGTCCTCCGGCGTGACCCGCGACTTCGTGAAGAACTCGGTGCGGCCCAGACGGAGCCGTTCCCGGTCCTCCGCCGAGAGGTCACGGGCCGTGTACACCACGAGGGGCATCCCCCGGAGCCGGTCGTCGNGAGCTCCGCCACGACCGAGAATCCGTCCCGGTCCGGGAGCATGAGGTCCAGCACGAGCAGGTCAGGGGCCACGGAGCCGCACTTCTCCAGGGCACGCTTCGCGGTCGGCGCGTGGTGGACGTCGATCCCGAGGTGCCGGAATCGCTCCATGAGCACGTGGGCGAGACCTTCGTCGTCCTCGACGAGCAGGAGGGTGGGCCCGACCGTGCGGCTGCTGACCGCGGCCTCGACGGCGTCGAAGAGGGCGTCCGCGTCGAACGGCTCCTCGAGACGGCTGGCCGTGACGTTCCCGCCCACGTCGGGGTGCTGGCCGTGGAGACCGAGCACCACCACGGGGATGTCCCGGGTCTCGGCCCGCTCGCGCAACGTCGCGGCGGCCTGCCAGGAGTCCGTCACGGGCATCCTCAGGTCCAGCAGGACGACGTCGGGACGGCGGGTGGTCGCGGCCTCGAGCAGCTCGTCCCCGCACGCCACGTCGACGGTCTCGTAGCCGTGCGACCGGAGCAGGCCTGCGACGGTGTCGCGCGCCGCGACCTCCCGCCCGCAGATCAGCACCCTGGGGCCCTCGAGAAGCTGCGGATCCCCGGCCGGTTCGCCCACGGGAAGCCTGACGACCAGGACGGCCCCGCCCGCGGAACCGTTCTCCGCCCAGATGCGGCCGCCGTGCTGCTCGACGATGGTGCGGCAGATGGCCAGCCCGAGGCCCGTGCCGCCCTTCTGCCGCGCGTCGGACCCGTCGACCTGCTGGAAGCGGCCGAAGACGCGGTCGAGGTCCTCGGGCGGGATGCCCCGTCCCTCGTCGCGGACCCGGAGCTCCACCTCGTCGTCGCACCGGCGGGCCGTCAGCCGGACGGTGGTCCCGGCAGGGGAGAACTTGATCGCGTTGCTGAGCAGGTTCGTCACCGTCTGCTCGATGCGGTCGGCGTCCGCCAGGACGGGGCTCGGCCGCGCGTCGATCTCGAGACGCACACTCGCCTCCGCGGCCATGGGCCGCATGGCGTCGAGCGAGCGTTCGGCAATCGCGGCGAGGTCGCACGCCGACCGCTGCAGCGTCACCGTTCCCGAGTTCAACCGCTCGATGTCCAGGATGTCGTTGATCAGCCGGACGAGCCGGTCCGTGTTGTGGGCCGCGATGTCGACCATCTGGCGACCCCGTTCGTTCAGCTCGCCGAGCAGACCGGCCCGGAGCAGGCCGAGCACGCCGTGGATGGACGTCAGTGGGGTGCGCAGTTCGTGGCCGACGACCGAGACGAACTCGTCCTTCGCGCGCTCGAGGGCCCTGAGATCGCCGACGTCGCGGACGAAGCAGCTGAACACCTCCTCCCCACCCGCCCGGACGGTCCAGAGCGTCACCTCGGCCTGGATCTCGCGACCGGACCGGTGGACCATCGACAGCTCGAACCGTGCGTGGGACGGCGCCCCGCCACCCTGGTCCTCGCGGAGACCGACCTGCTGCTCGAAGGACGCCCGGTCCTCCGGCGCGAGGACGAGCGAAGGGAGGGACCGGCCCAGCGCCTCGTCGCGGGCCCATCCGAACGTGGCCTCCGCCTGCCCGTTCCACTCGGTGATCAGTCCGTCGGCCCCGCACTGGATGTAGGCGTCGCCCGCGGTCTCGATGACCCGGCGGGCGCGCTCCTCGCTCTCCCGGAGGGCCTCCGAGGCTTTGTGCCGTTCCGTGATGTCCAGCAAGGTGCCGAGCATCGATCTCCCGGAACCCGTCGGGTTGGGAACCATCTCGCCACGGGCGTGGATGACGAGCGTGCTCCCGTCCACGCGGACCCCCCGGTACACGAAGTCGACACCCGCACCGCTGGCCATGGCCTGCTCGGCGATGTGGGCGGCGCGCGGCCGGTCGTCCGGGTGCACCGTGTCGAGCCAGGCCCCCACGGTGGCCTCGCCCGTGCCGGGCTCCATACCGTGGAGGCGGTACATCCCCGGCGACCACATCACCACGTCCGTCTCCGGATCCCACTGCCAGCTGCCCAGGCCGGCCACGCCCTCCGCCGCGGCGAGCCGCAGTTCGCCCTCCTTCTGGGCGCGCTCCTCTGCGAATTGGGGGCGCAGGTCGCGCATGATGCACGAGACATAGGAGCGTTCGCCCCGGTCGTCGTGGTGGAGGTGCTGGTTCGCGAGCATCGGGATCCTCGTCCCGTCGCGGCTCAGCATGGTCCACTCCCCCTGCCAGTCGCCGTCGCGGACGAGCGCCGGCATGACCTCGGTGTAGATCCTCGCCATCTCCGAGGCCGTGAAGAGGTCTTCGATCCGGTAGGCGCCGATGTCCTCCTCCGGCCCGAAGCCCAGCATCGAGCGGCAGGCCGCGTTCATCCAGGCGACCGATCCGTCCGGACGGCCGATGACCGCCAGGTCGGAGGTCGTCTCCGCGATGGACGCCAGCTGCTCCGTCCCGGCACCTGCCGCCGGCAGGCCGGTCCGTCCGGCCGGCCCCGGCCGCACGCGGCGCCGCCGCCGTGACCATCGTCCGGCGGCGGCCCCGATCACGGCGGGGACCAGTTGCACGGCCCCTGCCGCCGGGACATGTCGTGGAAGTGCCATTCATTTAGTATGCATTAGCATCCATTGTCGCGAGCCGGTCTGCGGCGATCCTTTTTGGACGGCCCGACCTCCGATCCGAGATCGGGAGCGCCCCCGGGGCTCACGCCGCCGGACTGCGGATCCCCTGCCCGGGCCGGGTTCGGCGGGTCGATTTCCCACGCGCCGGGACGGATGTCTATGATGGAGCAGTTGTTTCCGGCAGGACGCCGGATGCTTCACGGGATGTGGCGCAGCTTGGTAGCGCGCGTCGTTCGGGACGACGAGGTCGCAGGTTCAAATCCTGTCATCCCGACCATGTGATGTCTCAGGACATCGGAAACACCCCGGACCTGTGGTCCGGGGTGTTTTTTCGTGTCCGGGTGCTGGTCCTGGTCGAGGGAGCGGGGCTGGTAGTTCCGGGTGGGGTCGAGGATGAAGTCCCGGAGGATGTGGCCGGGGGCCGGGTCGATGATCAGCACGTGGGAGCCGTGGAGGAACATCTTCACGGGGGTTCGGGCGTAGGTCCGCCCGATGCCGATGTGGTGCAGTCTCGAGTGCAGGCGCACGGTGACGCGGCCGGTCTTGTCGACGCGGTCGGTGCGGATCCGCCACCCGGTGGGGGCGCCAGTGGGGGGTGGCCATAGGCAGGGCCGCGGTGAGGCTGCGGTAGCTGGCCCGGGGTCGTTTGGCAGGCGTCGTGACCGGCTGCCACCAGGGCCCGGCGGGTGGCCAGGATCGCTTCCACCGCCGGGTCCGGGACCGCGTTGGGATGGTGGTGGGCTGCCCGGGAACCGGGCGTGAACGCCGCCTCGCCCACGGCGCGGTAGCGGGCCACCAGTTTCGAGACCCGGGAGCGGCTGACCTGGAATCTGCGGGCAGCCTCCGCCCGGGACATCGTCCCCGTGACCACCGCCAGGATGATCGCTTCGTTCTTCACCACCCCCGCACGGCAGGACCGGTGTTTCCGATGCCCTGAGACACCTGTTTCCTATCCGCTGAAACCGGACACCCCCATCCTCCGCACATGTGATGTCTCAGGACATCGGAAACACCCCGGGCACAGCCCCGGGGTGTTTTCATGCGCTTGGACGCCGGCCTCAGGACCACGGCCGTTGCCGGGGTATGGTAGTGGCAAATTTGCAATCGGGACGCCTCCCCCCAGCGCTAGGACTGCTCATGGTCGCTCTCACCCCCATGGCGGCGCATTTGCCCTTGCGGGAGAAGAGCGGGTTCCGCGCCGACGTCCAAGGACTCCGGGCAGTAGCCGTCCTGCTGGTGGTGATCTACCACTCTGCACCTGGCGTGCTCTCGGGCGGGTACGTAGGCGTGGACGTCTTCTTCGTCATCTCGGGCTTCCTCATCACCACTCACCTGCTCCAAGCCCTGCAGGCGGAAGGGAGCATCTCGCTGTCTTCTTTCTACGCCCGACGAGCTCTGCGCATCCTGCCGGCGGCGTTCACCGTCATCGTGGTGACCGTCGTGGCGGCACTCATCTGGATGCCCCCGATGCAGCACGTGGATGTGACCCAATGGGCGGTCGCCTCGGCCGCGTACGTCCCCAACGTGCTGGCCGGGCTGCTGAGCACCGACTACCTGGCGGAGTCCGCCCCCTCCGTGTTCCAGCACTACTGGTCACTGGGCATCGAGGAGCAGTTCTACCTCTTGTGGCCAGCCGTCCTCGTCCTGGGCTGGCGGCTCTTCGGCCGGTCGGAGAGGGCGTTGTACGTGACGACAGGGTGTCTCGTGGCAGCCTCCTTCCTCCTGTGCCTGTTCGTGATGCAGGTCTCACAACCGTGGGCGTTCTTCTCCTTGCCGACCCGCGGCTGGGAACTCGGGACCGGGGCGCTCGTGGCGTTCCTCCTGCGGAGAACGCCAACATGGCCGGGCGGCATCCCTGCCGGGATCATGGCTTGGGCCGGTCTGGCAAGCGTACTGGTGGCTGCTCTGACTTTCGACTCAGAGACCCCGTTCCCCGGCTACCACGCAACCGTCCCGGTGCTCGGGACCGCTCTCGTGCTCGTGGGAGGCGCCGGCCGCATGGGGCCGGCGCCGGTGCTCGGCATCCGTCCGTTGCAGTTCATCGGACTGGTCTCGTACTCCCTGTACCTGGTCCACTGGCCCTTGCTCATCATCCCCCAGGCTGCCGCAGGCTACGCTCATCCCCTACCACTGTGGTCGCGCCTGTCACTGGGGCTGCTGGCGGTTCCCATGGCCTACCTGCTCTTCCGGTTCGTGGAAGACCCGGTGCGGAGGGCACGGCCGCTCGTCACGATGAAGCCCGTCCGGACGTTGCTGGCGAGTGTCAGCGTGACAGTGCTGATCTGTGCGCTGGCCGCGGTCGGCTCCACGGTGGCTCAGCAGGTGCCTCTGGACGCCGGCAGGCCGGTCGCCGAGGCGCCGCTCTCGCCCCTTCCCGCGGGCACGCCGTTCGTGCCGTCGAACCTCGACCCGTCCCTCCGGGAGAGCGCCGACGACCTCGCCCTGGTCTACAAAAACGGTTGCGACGGCCACTTTCTCGGCGTCGATGCCAGCGGTTGCCAGTTCGGGACCAATCCCGACGCGCCCGTCGTCGTCCTGTTCGGTGACTCCCACGCCGCGTCGTGGTTCCCCGCGCTCCACGCCCTGGCCGAGGACGGACGCATCCGGTTGGACACGAACACCATGGGCACGTGCCCCTCCGCCCAGGCGGCCACCCCTCTGGAGCGATCCTTCGAATCCCGGTGCCGCCAGTGGCGCGCCGAGGTCGTCGAGCGACTCCACGCCGAGCGACCCGATGTGGTCCTTCTCGCGAACTTCGCGGCAAAGTACGAGCCGGTCGGCGACACGGACTTCACCGATCGCTGGGCCGCAGGACTGGCTGCCACCATCGAAGCCCTTCCCGAGAACTCCCGCGTGGGTGTCATCGCCGACGTGCCGGACATGGGCGTGAGCCCGGCCATCTGCCTCTCCGCGAACCTCGAGGACGCCCACGCTTGCAGTGTGCCCCGTTCAACTGCTCTGCGCACCGACCTGGCAGCCGCAGAGAGGACGACAGCAGATGTGGCCGGCGCTGCACATCTGGACCTGACCGACTACTTCTGCGGGGCGACGTCCTGCCCGCCGATGATCGGGAACCTCCTCACCCACCGGGACGGCGACCACCTCACGGCCACATTCAGTGAGACGCTCTCCAGACCGCTGATGCGGGATCTCGAACCACTCCTGACCGGGTGACGGCGGACCGCGTACGTGGGCGGACGTCCAGGGTGCTGCTCGCGCACGGCCCCGTACCCCGGGGTGGCGCAGGGCCTTGCTGGGTCAGCGCTCCATCCTGGCCCTCGCCCGATGCGCCGAGTGAGGGCCCTGCCCCCGCAACTGGTCGCCCAGGACGAGCAGACGCGGGATCGACATGAGCAGGGTCAACGAGACGAAGTTCACGAGCACGGGCATGCCCAGGACGAGCGCCGGAGCCAGCAACCACGGCTGGTCCTTGCGTGCGCCGACGACGATGAGGACCACGGCGAGAAGAATCTGCGCTGCGAAGACGGCGGCTCCATGGGGCGTGCCGCCGCGGTTGGTGAGCAGGAACTGGACCCATGCATGCCAGGACGCCGGCTCGAACAGGTAGGACACGCCCACGATGAGCGAGATTCCACCGATCCCCTGCAGCACCCGGCGCCACTCCCCTCGGACCACGAACCACAGGAAGCCGGCACCGGTGGTGATCTTCGTGAGCGCTGGGAAGGCCCATGCCACGGGGTAGCGCAGCCCGATCACGACCGATGCGGCCAGCAGCACGAGGACGTTGCCGATGACGAGTTCGGGCACACAGAACAGGAACAGCGGCACGGCCCACTTCCAGTGCAATGGTTTGAGCAACCACATGAGCACGCCGGACTGCAAGCCGATCCACAAGGCCAGGAAGGCCGGCCAGGGGAGGACGGCCAGCGGCCGGATCACTTGCATGACGACCGGCGAGTACAGGTAGGCGTCCCTCTCCCCTGCCACCTTGTCGTAGATCAGCTCACTCTGCGCAGCCGTCCAGTAGGCGTGGGCATCCTGGCCCAGGATCGAACCATGCACCACGCCCAGGAAGGCGGCCCGCACGGCCATGAACGCGAGGTACCACAGCACCAGGACGGTTGCCTTCATGAACAACGGATACTTGTTTGCGAACTCGGCTCGCCGGCTCGCGGGTGCTGTGGCCTCGCGTCGATCGTGCTGGTTCACGGTGACCAACTGATCCTTTCGGTGGGATTGTGGTAATGACCCTCCGTCCACGCCCTCGGCGGGGCTCCCAGCTCCGGATGGGACGTCCGGCCCCGGCTAGACGAAGTTCAGGCCGACCGGTCCGAGCACGGTGATGAACAGGACGGGGAGGATGAACAGCATCAGCGGCATGAGCACCTTCACCGGGATCTTCATGGCCGTTTCCTCGGCTCGCTGCCGGCGCTTGGTGCGCATCTCGTCGGCCTGGGTGCGCAACACCGTGGAGATCGAGATGCCATAGGCGTCGGCCTGGATGACCGCTCGCGTGAAGGAGCGCAGGTCGGGCACGTTGGTCCTCTGCTCCAGGGCCAGGTACGCCTGCCGCCGCGGTATGCCGACCCGCATCTCCTGCAGCGTACGTGTGAGTTCCTCGGCCAGCGGACCCTTCCCGTTCTGCCCGGCCCTCGACATCGCGGACTCGAAACCGAGCCCTGCTTCCACGGCGATCATCATCTGGTCCAAGGTGTCGGGGAGCTCCAGCCCGATCTCCTTCTGCCGTTCGATGCCTTTGGAGTAGAGCAGCAGGTCCGGAACGAAATAGGCAACAGGGGCCAGCACCACGAACATCAGGAGGATCAGGGGATCGAACCGGCTGAGCAGGACCAGGAGCAGGCCCATGCCGGCGGTCGCGAAAAGAAGGATCGCCTTGAAACCCATCACCCGGGCCAGCGGCCACTCCGATGGACGGCCCGCTTTGGCATGAAGCCGGTCGAGACGCTCCGCGCCCTTGGCGGAGGTGAACTTGCGGGCCCAGCCGAACTCGGGGGCGGCACGGATCTGCTCGGCCTCGGAGTCCACTAGGCCTACCTTGAGGTTCTGTCGCACGATGCGGTCGCCGCCCCAGCGGGTGGTGACGGCCAGCCAGATCGCGGCAGCGGCGGCACCGGCCAGGGCGGCAAGTGCGAGAAGAAGAGACGACATCGGAGGTCCTTCGGTGATGGCAGTGGTGACGTGTCGGGACGAGCTCAGAACCGGAAGGTGACGACCTTCTTCATCCAGATGCCGCCGATCGTGAACATCACGAGAGCCGCGAACATCAGCCCGTAGCCCCAGATGCCGGTGGTGACGAACTTGACGATGAACTCCTGGGCCATGATCGTCAGGAAGCCCGCGATCACCACGGGCAGGGCCATGAGGATGTACGCGGACATCTTGCCCTCGGCGCTGAGTGCAGAGACCTGACGCTTGATCTGGTTGCGCTCTCGGATGGTAGCTCCGACGCGATCGAGGACTTCTGCCAGGTCCCCCCCGACCTCGCGATGGATGCCTATGGCCTGAGCCACCCAGGAGAAGTCCTCGCTGTTCATGCGTTCGGCGGTCAGCTCCATCGCGTCGTCGAGATCACGGCCGATGCGGGTCTCGTTGACCACCCGAGCCAGCTCCTCGGACGTCGGAGTGTCGGACTCCTTGGCGACCGCGTCCACCGCCCGGAGCAGGGAGTGCCCCGCACGCAACGACCCCGCGAACAGCTGGAGCGTGTTGTCCAACTGGTCACCGAACGCCTTCTGCCGGCGACCCACGAGGAAGCCGAGCCCGAACTTGGCCGCCAGTGGGCTGAGTCCGAGGAACAACAGGGCGAGCACCGGCCCGCCGAGGACCAGTCCGAAAAGCGCCCCGACCACTCCACCGACTGCGACGAGCACCAGGAAGTCCGCCGGGGCGACACGTACCCCGGCCAGATCGAGAGCCGTCGCGATCTTCCGGGTCCACCCTCGTCGCTCCAGGAAATCGGCGATCGCTTCCGTGGTGATACCGGTGATCCTCGACAGCTGGGAGGGTTTGGAGGCCTTCGCCGGGTCCGGCAGGCGCCGGCGGTCCATCGGCAGCCGAGGTGTCCGGGAGCGGGCGACGAGGAAGAGGCCGACCAGGCCGGCGGCGAACAGGAGACCGAGGCCGGCGATCAGGGCGCCCATCACCGGCCCGCCGGCGGGGTGAACACGGATGGCGAGAGCCGGATGCCGTAGTCCTCGAACTTGTCCACGAACTTCGGGCGGACGCCCGTGGTGACCGTCTTGCCCAGGAATCGTCCCGTCCGAGGGTCCACACCGGCGGAGTAGTCGAAGAGGAAGGCGTCCTGGAGGGTGACTGTCTCCCCTTCCATGCCCTGGATCTCGGTGACGTGAGTGACGCGTCGGGAGCCGTCCCGGAGCCGGGACAGCTGGACGACCACGTCGATGGCGGAGGCGATCTGTTCACGGACCGCCTTGAGCGGCAGGTCCATCCCGGCCATCAGGACCAGGGTCTCCAGACGGGAGATAACGTCGCGCGGCGAGTTGGCGTGAATGGTCGACAGGGAGCCGTCGTGGCCGGTGTTCATGGCCTGGAGCATGTCAAGGGCCTCGCCGCCACGGCACTCGCCGACGACGATGCGGTCCGGCCGCATCCGGAGCGAGTTCTTCAGGAGGTCGCGGATAGAGATCTCGCCCTTCCCCTCGATGTTGGCCGGCCGTGACTCCAGGCGCACGACGTGCTCCTGCTGGAGCTGGAGCTCCACGGCGTCCTCGATGGTCACGATCCGTTCCCCGTGGGGGATGAAGGAGGACATGACGTTGAGCATCGTCGTCTTGCCCGTACCGGTTCCGCCGGCGACGAGGATGTTGAGGTGCGCCTCGACGCACGCCTGCAGGAGCTCGGCCATCTGTGGCGTGATGGAGCCGAAGCGGATGAGATCGTCGACCTTCAGCGGGTCCGCGGCGAACTTCCGGATGGTCAGCGACGAGCCGTTGACCGCGAGCGGGGGGATGACGGCGTTAACGCGGGATCCGTCGGGCAGTCGCGCGTCCACCAGCGGTGAGGACTCGTCGATGCGGCGGCCCACCTGGGTGACAATGCGCTCGATGACATTGCGCAACTGCTCCTCGGAGGTGAAGGTCGAGCCGGAGAGGGTGACCTTGCCCTTCTGCTCGATGAAGACCTGGTCGGGACCGTTGACCATGATCTCGGTGACGGTGTCGTCCTCCAGCAGTGACTGGAGCGGGCCGTAGCCGAGGACGTCGTCGCTGATCTGGCGGATCAGCCGATCCCGCTCCTCGGTGGACATCGGTACCTGTTCGGCCTTGACGATGTCCGCCAGCTGCTCCCGGGCGAAGGCCTTGAGGTCGTCCTCGGAAAGACTCGGATCCGAGCCGCGCGAGCCGATGCGGATCATCAGCTCGTCCTTGACACGACGCTTGAGCCCCGCCAGGGCGTCGGGCATCACCGGGGAGGCGGCACGGGCGGTCTCCGGGGAGGACACCGTCCTTGCCGGAGTCGGTGCCGCTGTCCCCGTCTCCTCGGCGGACAGGTCAGGGCCCTCGGCCGTCTCTGCGGTTCCCTGTGCCTCCACGACCTCCCGCTCATCGTCCGGATGGAGCGAGTGGTGGGTGACGGACTCGACGATGGCCTCGCCACGGGCGAGTGCGAGTCGATCTGCGAGTTTCACGCGCCCACCGCTTTCCGGTGGCTGCCCCTTCGGGGCGCCGAGTAGTTGGGGTCGAACATGGCGACGAGCTCACGGAACTTCTTCGCGGCCTTGTCCTTCGGCGAGTGGAGCAGCAGCGGTTCTCCGCGGTTGGTGGCGTAGGAGGCCATTTTGGACCGCGGCACCACCAGGTCGACGTGGTGCTTGATGGTGGCCTCGACGTCCTGGACGGACAGTCCGTTGCTCCGGTCGGCGGCGTTGACCACGACCTGCACCTCCTGGGGGATGAGCGAGAGCTCGTTGAGCAGGTCCATCTGCTTGCGCATCCCTCGGACGCCGGGGACGTCCATGCCGGTGACGAAGACGACGTCGGTGGCCGCCTCGAGGGCCGCGAGCGCGTGCTCGCCCATCCCGGGCGCGGTGTCGACGATGACGTACTGGAACTGGCCGCTCAGCTGATCGAGCAGGTGGGTGACCTGCTCGCCGGTGATCCGGTCTCCCTCCACCGGGTTGGACGGGGTGCAGAGGGCATAGATCGACGCGGGATGGACGGTCAGGAAGGTCTTGAGAACCAGGGCGTCCTGGCTCGCGGGACCGTTGACGGCGTCGGTGAGAGAGTGCTCCGGGTTCAGGCGAAGTGCGGCGGCCACGTCACCGAACTGGACGTCGAGGTCCACGATGATGGTGTTCATCGGCGCGATCCGGCCCAGCCCCACTGCGAGGTTCGCGGCGACCGTCGTCTTGCCGACACCGCCCTTGGGCGAGGCGACCACGATGACCCGGCTGTCGGGGCGCGAGGACGAGTGCCCATTGGGGTAGGCCCCGTTGGCGCTTATTGCGTGGCCGGTGCCGGGCAACGCCCGTCGGCGGGAGTCGGCAGCATCAGTGGCCCGGGTGAGCGCGACGCGAAGGGTCTCCTCGTCGGCGTGTACGTCCACCACGTCGCGGAAGCCGGCCCGCAGCGCGGCCAGCGCGACCGAGGGGTCCTCCGGGACGATGAGGACGAGGCTGACCTCGGGACGCTGGACGTCGAAGACGGCGGCCAGCATCAGGGCCTTGTCCACCGGCACGCCGGGCCCCAACAGGACGACCGACGGGACCTCACCGATCGACCTGCCGAGAAGCTCATCGGGCGTGTCGGGCAGGGCGGCGTTGAACACCGTCTGGACGTCGCCGGGCAGCCGACCCTCGACAGCTGCCCGGAAGCGGCGGTCGTAGGCGGTGTCCGGCGTGACCAGCAGGAAGCGGCTCATCGGAAGTCCTCCATCGTGGCGCCGTCGGCGGCACCGTCGGAGTCCTTGGTCTCCTTGGTGAGCCAGACGGATCCGAACTCGTTGGCGTAGACGACCTTCTCTGCATCGGCTGCGGTGACCGCGACCGTGATGAGCAGGGACCCCTCCGGTACCGGCGGAGCCTCCGCGCCGGCCCCCTCGGAGCCTTCCGCGGACCCTTCCGCGGCGGCCGCGTCGGTCGCCGGCGCCGCACCCTGCAGTGCTGTGATCAGCATGTCGCGGAATTCGAGCTCGGAACGTGCGGGGTCGTCCTCCTCCCCCGGGAAGGTGACGATCATGCCGATGCGGTCGCCCGCCTTGAGCTGGCCGCCCACCACGCGGTCGGGTCCGGCCGTGAACGTGACCTCGCGCATTCCCTTGGGCACCGGCACGGTGCCGGGCTCCTCCAGTGCGATGGGCTCGACCAGCCGGGAGGCCAGCAGCTGCTCCCCCGGCTGCAGGGTCACGGCGGCAACCTTGCCCGCGTGCTCGCCCAGGTCGTACACGTAGTCCTCCGGCACGGTGACGGCCGGAACCACCTGGCCGTCGAGGTACTGGTCGAGTTCCTCGACCGGGGTACCCTCCGGCACCTGCTTCGTCACGAGGTACACCTCTTTGGGCTTCTGCCCCTCCAGGGCACGCGCCTCCGCAGTGTTGACGTAGTTGACGACGAGGACGAGGCCGACGACGGCCAGGAGGGCCATCACACCGGCGGCAATGAGACGAATTTTCACAGGGTGTTCTTCCGGATCTTGGGGGGCGGGGGAGGGGTCCGGCTACTCGATCATCGTAACGACAGAGGCGCCGTAGTCGGGGCCGCCCGAGGTGAAGCCGCTGTCGATGCTGGCGAACTTCTCGAACTCGCCGATGATGCCGGTGCACGGATTCGAGCAGGTCGCGCCGGAGTGGGTGGTGTTGGCGTACGAGGTGGACGGGAAGCGCCAGCCGAGGAGCTTGAAGGCCACCCACCCGTCGATCTTGTACCACCCCTTGTTGCCGGACGCACCGAGATCCTTGTAGAGCGGCAGCAGAATCGTCTTCCCCACGTGCTGCTGCAGCACAGCCTCGCACTGCGAGGGGAGATCGTTGCCCGGGTCGGAGGTGGCGGTCTGGTCGACGCTGACGGTGGTGGTGCACACGGTGGAGGACGGCGTGTCGATGAAGCCGAATCCGCCGGGGATGTTGAGACCTGAGGTTGCACTCTTCTTGCCGCACTCGGTGGCGTTCTTGTTGCTGCCCGTGATGCTGTGCAGCTTGAGCACCTGCGGTCCAGCGCTCAAGCTGGGGTCGAAGTCGCACGGAGAGATGACGATGGGCAGGACAGCCGGCCCCTTGTTGGGTGTGATCACCTGCGCGGCCGAGGTCGCACCCACGGTCGCTTCGTTGACGCCGAGGATCGGCGCGAACGTCAGCGCCAGGGAGCCGGCCCCGCTCTGGGCGCGTGTCGAGACGTTGACCCGGACCGTGCTGCCGGTGAACACCGGTTCGGCCACGTTGACCGCGCCGTCCTTGGCGTTCTTCTCGGCATACTGCTGGGCCGTGGGATGCGCCGCCGGGCCGGTGCAGTTGACGCCCATGCCGCAGTCCTGGGCCACCGCCAGCACCGCGGCGTCGGCCCCGGACTGCAACTCGGCACGTTCGTGGTACATCGCCCCGACGTCGATGGCCAGGGCGGTGAATCCCAGCATGACGACCATGGACATCGCCACGAGGATCGTGCTCGCACCGCGTTCGCCGGTCTCCCGGTGAGCGGTCCAGGACCGCTCGATGTGCTCGATCAGCCGCCGCATCGCATGGCCGCCTTTCCACTCAGGGTCATGCTGGAGGCAATGCCGGTGATGGTGTTCAACGGGTACTTGACGGTGACCTGGATCATCGTGCCCGGCGTGCAGTTCGTCGGATTCGCGCTGAACTGCATGTCCGCGGGAACGAGGGACGGCGCCGCCGCCCGGCCCCGGCTCACGGCGTTCGGCCAGTTGTTGCTGATCGCCATGCTGCGCACGGTCTCGCGAGCGGCGTGCGTGAGACTGATCTGGACGTTGTAGGCCCGGCCGAACTCGATGGTGCCCAGCACCAGCGTGAGCAGGATCGGGAGCACCAGGGCGAACTCCACGGCGGCCGCACCGCGTTCCGAGCGCCATCGGCTCATGGTCACATCCTTCGGTCAGGTCAACGACAGTGGATCAGGAGTGGTCTTGCTGTGCTCGGCAGCCGCTCTGCGAGGTGCTCCGGACGACGAAGCGCCGCGGCGCCCCGGAGAGGGAGCCGCGGCGCTCGATGAAGCAGTCGCCCCAGGATCAGGCCGGCAGCCCGTCCTTGACCTTGACGAAGAGGCTGTCGAGCTTGGGGCCGAGGAGGATCAGCGTGGCGATGATCGCGACGGCGATCAGGCCGACGAGCAGGCCGTACTCGACGGCCGTGGCGCCCTTCTCCTCGCGGGAGAGGCGACCGACGATGAAGTCCTTGCCGTCGGTGACGTACTGGAGCGTGACGAGAAGAGGCAGCATGATGTTTCCTTACGAAAATGGAGGAGATCCAGCGGAGATGGGTCTTGTGCTTTCAACGATGCCGTCTGATTCGGATCTCGGCACCTGGGCTATCGACCTGTCATCAGATTACGGGTTGCAAGCGCAAAGCTACAAGCATTCGAACACATGCTCTTTGGGGGACGTCAAACAGCGACGTAATGCCTAGTCGGGTGCTGCATTTATCTGCATGGACCTCGGTATGTCCCCGAAACCGCGTCAGTAGAGCCCCGGCAGCAGGAGCTCGCGCGCGAACCTATCGCCCCACAGCACGCCCACCAGGGCGCCGGCCAGCATCGAGGGACCGAACGGCACGTCGCTGCGCCGGCCACCTCGGCCGAGGGCCAGCACGGCCAGACCCACCACCGCCCCGATCACGGACATCAGCAGCGCGCCCACCAGCAGCGCACCCCAGCCCTGGTAGGCCAGGAACAGGCCCAGCACGGCGGCGAGCTTGACGTCGCCCATGCCCAGGCCCGCGGGCGAGATCAGCGCCAGCACGAGGTAGAGCCCGAAGAGCGCCATGGCGCCCAGCACGGCTCGCAGGAGGGCGCCCCAGGTGCCATCGCCGATCGCGGCCACGGCCAGGAGCACGAGGCCGACCGCGAGGGCGGGCAGCACCACGGCGTTCGGCAGCAGGTGGTGCCTCAGGTCGATGACCGTGAGCACGACCGCCACGACCACCAGGAAGAGATGGGCGGGCAGCTGCCAGGAGAGTCCGAGGACCGCGGCCACCAGCAGGAAGAGTCCGGCCGTCGCCGCGGTCAGCACCGGACGCGACGGCGCCGCACCGCCGGCGGGGCTGTGCCGCAGGACGAGCCCGGGCAGGAACCACCCCGTCACGGCACCGGCCGCACCGGCCGCCAGGAGCAACCAGACCGGCGCCTCCCCCACCACTGGATCCATGCGTTCACCCCTCCGGTTCGCGGGCCGCCCCGAGGACACCCGGCGATCGAATCTGTCCCCCGAACGGGGGCGACGTACGGAACCGAGGCTAGACCAGAAAACGGGCGGACCGGCATTCCGGCACGTCACCGGGCTTTCCCGGAAATGAACGGCGGTCGGCGAGGCGAATTTCCTGGCACGGCGGCGATAGAGGTGGGACGCCGCCATTCATTCATGCAAATAAATGAACAGGTGGAATTTTTCTCATCGATTCCTGCGGTGGCAGCACCCCATGCCGCGATCCGCTCGAGCGCCTCACGCAATGCGTCGGAGGCGAGCCCTAGCATCAGGGGTGTCGGAGGTCGCACCACGGCCCGGCGGATCCACCCGCCGGCCGAAGCCCCCGCCACGTTCGCTCCCGCACTCCACGGAAGGACTCCTCCCATGACCACTCGTACGACACCCTGGCCCGCCGGCACCCCGTGCTGGGTGGACCTCATGGCCACCGACCTGGAGCACACCCAGAAGTTCTACCGCGACGTCCTGGGCTGGACGTTCAGCGAGTCCCAGGCCGAGTACGGCGGCTACTGCAATGCCCTCGTCGACGGCGAGACCGTGGCCGGGCTCTCCCCCACGATGGAGGGCATGGAGTCCGCTCCGCACGTGTGGTCCGTCTATCTGGCCACCGACGACCTCGCCGCCGACGCCGCCACGGCGGTCGAGGCCGGGGCCACCCAGGTGTTCGAGCCCATGGAGGTCGGCCCGTTCGGGTCGATGGGGATGTGGATCGACCCCACCGGGGCGGCGTTCGGGATGTGGCAGGCGAACGAGCACACCGGCTTCCGCAGGGTCGAGGAGCCGGGGACCGTGGCCTGGTGCGACCTGATGACCCGCGATCCGGGCGCGGCGCAGGAGTTCTACCAGACGGTCTTCGGCTACACGTACCAGGACATCGGGCAGGAGAACATGCCGTACGCCCTGTTCACCGTGCCCGGAGGTGAGCAGCCGGCCGGCGGCATCGGCGGCCCCGACCCCGCGGCCGGCGACGCCCAGCCCGGCTGGTCGGTCGCCTTCCAGGTCGACGACGTCGACGCCGCCGTCGAGCGCGTCCGGGCGGCCGGCGGAACGGTCAGCGCGGACCCCTCGGACTTCGAGTACGGGCGCATGGCCGTGGTGGCCGGCCCGGACGGCGAGGTCTTCGTGGTCATGACCCCGTCCGGGACCGTGTAGCCCGTCGGACGGGACGGTGGTCGGGCGGCGGCCGGNCCGGCCTCGCCGGCCGCCGCACCGGCTCAGCGAAGGAGCACGACGTCGAGTCGGCGGGGCCCGTGCACGCCCTCGACGCGCTCGAGCTCGATGTCCGAGGTCGCCGAGGGCCCGGAGATCATCGTGGTGGGCGCGGTCGGAGTGACCCGGGCCAGGGCCTCGGGGATCAGCTCGACCACCGAGTCCACGGGCACCACGCAGATGTGGTGGTCGGGGACCAGGCTGATCGCCCGGCGGCCCTCGTCGGGGCGCCCGGTGAGGAAGATCGTCCCGGTCTCGGCGCAGGAGACCGTGGACGAGGTGACCACGGCCTCCACGGCGTTGAGCTCGCGCACCCCGAGGGCCGGTGCCGTCCGGGGGTCGGCAGAGTCCACGATCGCGCTGCGGGCGGCGGTGTCCTCCGGCAGCCAGGACCGGTCGAGGCCGGAGGGCACCACGTAGCGGGCACCGTCGCCGAGCAGAGCGGCGATCCGGCCCGGCAGCGACGCGGCGGTCTCGTGGTGGACGGCCGCCTTGTAGTCGACCAGCCGGTCCTCGAGCATCTCGACGACCTCCCCGGCGGCCCGGGCCGAGGCCCTCCGGTAGGTCCGTTCGACCTCCGGCGCCGCAGGGGTGTCGTGCAGGGCGCCGCGGATCCGGTGGAGGATCTCGGTCCTGGCGTCGGTCATCGCTCTCCCCCGTCACGGTGGCTGTCGTGGTGGTCGTTGTGGTGGATGTCGTGGTGGTGGTCGCCGTCGAGGTCGTCCCGGGCGCCCCGGGCGTCCTCCTCGGCAGGGTCCTGGCTCCCGGGCGGCGCCGCGCCACCGGCGGCGGGACCGCCGTCGCGGGCGACCCGCCGGTCGGTCTCGCCGGAGTGCTTGGCCCACCAGTTGCGGAAGGACTCCCTGGGCGGGGCGGGGAGGTCGCGCTCGTCGGTCCATCCGCCGGCCGCTCCGGGCAGCCACGAGATGGCTCGGTTCCGGCCGGCCACGGCCCGGCCCAGGGGCAGGGCCCTCTCCGCCAGGGCCATGCGCCGGCCGGAGGACATCACGAACGAGGCGCCCTTCATCATCAGGTCCATCTCGGACGGGACCTGCGGCACGCGACGGGTCCGGGCCGGTGCCGCGGCGGCGCCGTCGTCGGACCGCTCCCCGTGCTGGGTGCGCACGTCCTCGTCGCGCAGGTGCACGAGGATCTCCGGGATGTTGATCTTCACGGGGCACACGTCGTAGCAGGCCCCGCACAAGGAGGACGCGTAGGGCAGGGAGGCGTTCTGCTCCGACTCGATGCCGGTGAGCTGCGGGGAGAGGATCGCCCCGATCGGCCCCGGGTAGGTCGACCCGTAGGCGTGGCCGCCGGTCTGCTCGTAGACGGGGCAGACGTTCAGGCACGCCGAGCAGCGGATGCAGTGCAGGGCCGAGCGTCCGGCCGGGTCGTCGAGGACCGCCGTGCGGCCGTTGTCGAGCAGCACCACGTGCACGTCCTGGGGCCCGTCGCCGGGGGTGACCCCGGTCCACATCGAGGTGTAGGGGTTCATCCGCTCCCCGGTCGAGGAGCGCGGGAGGAGCTGCAGGAACACCTCGAGGTCCTGGAAGGTGGGCACGATCTTCTCGATCCCCATCACCGTGATCAGGGTCTCGGGCAGGGTCAGGCACATGCGTCCGTTGCCCTCGGACTCCACCACGGTCAGCGTTCCCGTCTCGGCCACGCCGAAGTTCGCCCCGGAGACGGCCACGGAGGTGGAGAGGAACTTCTCCCGCAGATGCGTGCGGGCGGCCTCGGCGAGGTCGCGCGGCTCGGAGGTGAGGGTCTCGTCGGCCCCGGCCATCTCCTTCAGGAAGATGTCGCGGATCTCGTGCCGGTTCTTGTGGATGGCCGGGACCAGGATGTGCGAGGGCTTGTCGTGGTCCAGCTGGACGATCAGCTCGGCCAGGTCGGTCTCCGTGGCGGTGATCCCGTGCTCCTCGAGGTGGGCGTCGAGACCGATCTCCTGGGTGGCCATGGACTTGATCTTGATGACGTCGTTCGACCCGGTGGTCCGCACGAGCTCGGTGACGATCCGGTTGGCCTCCGCGGCGTCGCGCGCCCAGTGGACGGTCCCGCCGCGGGCGGTGACGTTGCGCTCGAACTCCTCGAGCAGCTCCGGCAGCCGCGCCATGACGCGGGCCTTGATCGCGGAGCCGGCGGAGCGCAGCTCCTCCCAGTCGGGCAGCTCCCCCACCACGGCCGCGCGCTTGCCGCGGATGGTGTGGGTGGCGTGGCGGATGTTGGCGCGCATCTGCGTGTTGCCCAGCTCCGCCCTCGCCGCGGCGGGGAACGCGGTGGACGCGTGCAGGTTCCCCTGCCCGTGCACGGGGCGGACGGCGGGCATGCCGAGTGCGGTCCGGCTCATCGGGCACCTCCTGCGACGGGGGACGGCGACGCCGTGCGGCGCCCCCTCGGCCCCGGGATGGACAGTTCGACCGGGCCCGAGACCTCGAGCGGGTTCTCGCGGGTGGCGGCGAGGATCTCGGCGAAGTGCACGGTGGCCGCGGCCGTGCCGCGGCGGGCCATGGCCCCGCCCAGGTGCATCAGGCAGGAGGCGTCCCCGCCGGTGCACAGCTGCGCGCCGGTGGCCTCGATGTTGCCGATCTTCTCCTCGGCCATGGCCGCGGAGACGTCCGGGTTCTTGAAGGAGAAGGTCCCACCGAAGCCGCAGCACTCCTCGGCGTCGGGCAGCTCCACGAAGTCGATGCCTCCCACGGAGGCCACCAGGTCCTTCTGCCGGTCGCCCAGGCGCAGGAGGCGCATCCCGTGGCAGGAGGGGTGGTAGGTCACCCGGTGCGGGAACCACGAGCCCAGTTGGGCCGCCGCGTCGCGCACCCCCAGCACGTCGGTCAGCAGCTGGGAGAGCTCGTAGGTGTTGGCGGCGACGGCCTCGGCGTCGCGGGCCAGGCCCTCGTCGCCGGCCGTGCGGGCGATCATCGGCTGCTGGTGGCCCAGGGAGGCCACGCAGGAGCCCGAGGGCGCCACGGCGACGTCGTGGTCCACCGCGCTGAACGCCGCCACGTGGTTGCGCACCACCGGGACCGCGTCGGCGAAGTAGCCGCTGTTGACGTGCATCTGCGAGCAGCAGCCCTGACCGGGAGGGAACACGACCTCGTGGCCCAGCCGCTCCAGCACCCGCACGGTGGCCAGCGCGACCCGCGGGTACATCGCGTCCACGATGCACGTGGCGAACAAGGCGATTCTCATGGGACCTCCGGGGACGGGATGATCGAGGGGCGACGGCGACGAGGCGCCGCCTGTGGTCTGACCATAGTAGACCGGTGAGGCCCGTCACACAACGACGGCGGACACACCCCTCCCCCTGCTCGACAACGGGGGTTGGGCATGTGATGTGAGTCATGTACTCTTTGTGGTCAGACCATTGTGGTCCGACCATAACGTGCTCGTGGTTCCGCCGCTCCTCCGGCCGCAGCACCGGGGGTCCGCAGGACAGCAGCACGCGAACGACGGCTCCTCGACGACCTCCGCACCGGCCTTCCGACACCGGCGGTCCGCCGGACCGCCGGTGCGGACCCCGAGGCCCTCCGGTCCCACGACTCGACCCTGCCCGCCCCGTCACACCCGCGCTCGTCCGGGACGGGCCCAGAAAGGAACTTCCCGTGGACAACCTCGCTGTCCTGAGCCTGCTGGCTCTCCTGCCCCTGCTCCTGGTGGGCGTGCTCCTGGCCGGATTCCGCTGGCCGGCCAAGTTCGCGATGCCGGTGGGCTACCTCGTCACCGTGGCCGTGGCGCTGCTCGTGTGGCGGATGAGCTTCGCGGGCGTGCTGGCGGCCACCATCGAGGGCCTCATCGTGGCCGTCACCATGCTCTACATCGTCTTCGGCGCCCTGCTGCTGCTCTCCACCCTGACCGTGGGCGGAGCCATGGCCACGATCCGCGCCGGCTTCAACAACATCTCCGCCGACCGGCGGATCCAGGCGATCATCATCGGCTGGCTCTTCGGCTCCTTCATCGAGGGCGTCTCGGGCTTCGGCACCACCGCCGCGGTCGTGGCCCCGCTGCTGCTGGCCATGGGCTTCCCGGCCATGGCCGCCGTCATGGTGGGACTGATCGTCCAGTCCACCCCGGTGAGCTTCGGCGCGGTCGGGACGCCCATTCTCGTGGGCGTCGCCAACGGCCTGGGCGGTGACCCCGCGGTCGCCGAGCGCGTGAGCGTGCTGGGGCTGACCATGCCCGAGTTCGTCAACTCGATCGGCTTCTACACCGCGGCCATCCACGCCGTGGTGGGCATCCTCATCCCGCTGATCCTCGTGACCCTGCTCACCGGCTTCTTCGGCCCCGACCGGCGCTTCCGCGACGGACTCGCCGTCTGGCCCTTCGCCGTCTACGCCTCCCTGGCCATGACCGTCCCCTACGTGCTGGTGGCCCGCTTCCTCGGCCCCGAGTTCCCCTCGATGTTCGGCGGGCTCATCGGCATGGCGCTGGTGATGTTCACCTCCAGCAAGGGCTTCCTCATGCCGCAGGACACCTTCCGGTTCGGCCCTCGCGCCTCCTGGCCCGGTCGCTGGATGGGCACCATCGAGCCGGCCGAGGCCACGGACGTGTCCACGCACATGAGCGTGGTCCGGGCGTGGGCCCCCTACGCCCTGATGGCGGGTCTGCTCGTGGCCACCCGGGTGGTCGCCCCCTTGAAGGAGTGGCTGACCGGCCTGGCGATCCCGTTCGAGAACATCCTGGGCACCGAGATCACCACCACCGTCCAGCCGTTCTACCTGCCGGGGTTCGTACTGATCCTCGCCTCGGCCTTCGCCTACCTCCTGCACCGGATGAACGCCCGGGAGGTCGCCCGGACGATCAGGATCTCGGCGGGTCAGCTCGCCGGCACCGCCGCCGCGCTGCTCTTCGCGGTCCCGCTGGTGCGCGTGCTCATCCAGTCCGGCCCCGCGCTCAACGACTCCGGGCTCTCGAGCATGCCGGTCACCCTCGCCGAGGGGGCCGCCGCGATCTCGGGCGGCTCCTGGCCGGTGATCGCGCCCTGGATCGGCGCCCTGGGCGCCTTCGTGGCCGGCTCGAACACCATCTCCAACCTGACGTTCTCCCAGTTCCAGTACTCCACCGGCGCCGCGATCGGCCTCGACCGTCCGGAACTCGTCGTGGCCGCCCAGGCCGTCGGCGGCGCCGGCGGCAACCCGATCGCCATCCACAACATCGTCGCGGCCTCCGCGACCGTGGGCCTGCTCGGCCGGGAGGGCGACCTGCTGCGCAAGACCGTCATCGTGACCACGTACTACTGCCTCGCCGGCGGCGCGGTCGCCTACCTCTTCGTCCACGGCGTGGGTCTGAACCTGGGCACCGTCATGCTGGCCGTGCTGATCGCCGGGCTGGCCGTGCTGGCCCGGTGGCTGATGCGCCAGAACGTGCCGGCCGACGAACGGCGCCGGGTGCGGTCCGGCACCTGACGACGACGCGTCCGGGCCCCGCGGGACACCCGCGGGGCCCGGACGTGTCCCTGGACCGCGGACGCGTCCCTAGAATGGTCCGGACCCCGCCCATCCCCCAGGAGCCTCCCGTGCCCGCAGCCTCGCGCATGTACACCGTCGTCCTCGACTGGCTCGAGGAGCGCCTGCGCTCGGGCGAGATCTCGGTGGGCGACAAGCTGCCCGGGGAACGCCACCTGGCCGAGGAGTTCGGCATCTCCCGGGCCTCGGTCCGGGAGGCGATCCGCATCCTCGACGCGATGGGCCTCGTCCGCTCCGCCACCGGGTCGGGCCCGAACGCCGGGGCGATCGTCATCTCCGACCCCTCCGCGGCGCTCGGCTGGGCGCTGCGGATGCACGTGGCCACGCGGTCCCTGCCCGTCCGGGACCTGGTGCAGACCCGCCTGCTGCTCGAGACGCAGTCCGCGCTCGAGGCGGCCGCCGCGCCGGAGACGCCCGAGCGGGCCGAGACCCTCGATCACGCGGCCGCACTCGTGGCGGCCATGGACGACCCGGACCTGCCCGACGAGCTCTTCCACGCCCACGACGCGCAGTTCCACATCCTGCTCGCCTCCCTCGCCGGCAACGTGGTGGTCGAGACGATCATGTCCTCCCTGCGCCTGGCCACGATCGGCTACGTGCAGGAGACCGTCGCGGGCCTGGCGGACTGGCCGCAGGTGCGCCTGACCCTCCAGGAGCAGCACCACGGGATCCTGCGGGCGTTCCGGGACCGCCGGGGCGAGGACGCCGCCACCGCGCTGCGGGAGCACATCACCTGGTTCTTCGGCCTCAGCCCGGCCCGGTAGCGCACGCGCGGCCGCGGGCAGGAGAACGGGAAGACGGGAGAACGGGAAGACGGCAGAAGGCGAAGTCGAACGGCCCCACCGGCAGGCCGGTGGGGCCGTTCTCGTCCGCGTCACGGGGAGGTGCACGGTAGGGGGCCATCGGCCGAGGGGGTGCAAGGTGATCCAGGCCTTGCGCGGCCGCATCCCGGTCCAGGGGGGACTATCCCGGGGCGGCCCCCTACCGTGAGCAGATCGGTGAACCGTCCGTCCGGGACGGGGCCACAGGGGGGATGGGCCGCGTACCGGGCGAATGTCTCTCGCTCGTCCACCGAGCTCTTTATCTTCTCTGCTCGCAGTACCCATCCTGCCCTGGACGCCCCATGCAGATGAATGCACTTTCGTCTATTTCCTCGTGGAAATACGTCCGGGCCTCGAGGGCCGCCCGGTACGCGGCCGGCTGGACGATCGGCCATTGCCTCCCGGACAAAAGCCTGCTTAGCCTGACAGCGCCGGTTCCGGCCGGGCCCGGGCTGGGCCCCCCGCCGGGACGGGTCGGCGTGTCCCCCCGCGCGCCGAGGCATCCCGGGCCCTCGGGCCCGGTCCGCACCGAAGGGTCAGACCATGCGAAAGCTCATCGGAACCACCGCCCTGTCCGCCCTGCTCCTGGGCGCCTCCGCCACCGGCGCCGTGGCCGCACCCCTGCCCGACGACTGCACGAAGGAGCGCGGCACGGTCACCTGCACGACCTTCGAGGGCCCCGGCAAGAATCAGGCCGGCGTCGGGACGACCACCACCGCCGAGACCCAGGGCAACACCACGAACACGAGCCCCGAACCGCAGGAGCTCGACTCCACGTGCGAGACCAACCCCGCGAAGAGCCAGGGCGCCCCGAACACCTGCTCCTGACCTCCGGACGCGCAGGCCCGGTGCCCCCCGTTGTGGGGACACCGGGCCCGTGGACGCGGACGTCAGTCCCGCAGCTGCGGCTCCACGAGCCCGCTCTGATAGGCCTTGATCAGCGCCTGGACGCGGTCCCGGACCCCGAACTTCTCGCACACCCGGCCGAGATAGGCCTTCACGCTGCCCTCGGAGACGTGCATCTGCTCGGCGATCTCCCGGTTGCTCAGGCCCTGGGCCAGCAGGGTCACGGTCTCCATCTCGCGGTCGGTCAGCAGCGAGCGCAGGCCGTCGTCGGCGTGGCGCTGCTGCAGGTCCGGGGCGGAGATGACGTTGTCGGCCAGTGCCCGGGCGATCGCCGGGGACAGGGCGATCTCGTTGTCGAGCACCTGGTGCACCGCCGTGATGATCTCGTCCGGACGTGCGTCTTTGACCAGATAGCCGGCGGCTCCGGCGCGCAGGGCGGGCACCACGAACTCCAGCGTCGAGAACGTCGTGAGGGCCAGGACCTTGGACCGGGGGCTGCGCGCGGCGATCTCCCGGGTGGCCTCGATGCCGTCCATCACGGGCATCTTCATGTCCATCAGCACCACGTCCGGATCCAGGGCGAGGCACCGGTCCACGGCCTCCCGCCCGTTGGCCGCCGTCCCGATGACCTCGAAACCGGGTTCGGCCGAGAAGAAGGACTTGAGGGCCTCCAGCATGAGGGGCTGGTCGTCCACCACGAGCACTCTGCAATCAGTCACCGGACCAGTGTCTTTTCTTTGTCCCCCTAAGTGCAACACGTCATATTCGACTTAAGTCACGAACGCTCTGGACAAAGGTTGGTGGACCTTTGTCCTTAACGTTGGCAAAGTTGTGTGCAGCAGGACAGCATACCCCCCCAGTGGCTGGGATCTCTCCCCCGCACCGGCCACACCCCCCGATCCCGTGCTGTCCGCGACTCGCACAGGAGCCCCCCGCCATGAACAAGAAGAAGTTCGCCACCGCCCTCGCGTCCGCAGCCCTCGCCGCGTCCTTCATCGTCGCGCCCGTGGCCCCGGCCAACGCCCTGACCGTCCTCGCCCCCCAGGGACCCCGCGCAACGATCTGCTACTACTTCCCCTGGTGGTGCTAGTCCCGCACGACACTGTGCTAGATCTCTTGGAGTGACCCCCGACACCCAGCTCCCCGCGAGAGCACCGCGCGCAACCCGGAAGACGCCCTTCTTCCACGCCGAGCCGCTGGCCCGGTGGTTGCGCACGGTGCTCCTGCTGTTCGCGGTGGTCGGTGCGATCGACGACGTCCGGGTGCTCTTCCAGGACTGGCTGCTGGGTTCCGAAGTGGCCGACGACATGGACCAGGCCATCGACAGCATCCTGGCCTACGCCGCCATCGGCATGCTCAGCGCGCGCTCGACCTGGGCCTCCGCGGCGTCCATCGGCTGCCTGGCGTACTCGGTGCACATCGGCGAGTACCCCATGGCGGCGCTGACCAGCTGCATCGTCACCATGACGGTGGTGGCAACGGCCACGCGCCGCTTCGTGGTGGTCCACCTGGCCGGATACGGCGTCTGGATCGCCCTGGCCGCGCTCACGCACCAGGACACCTCGATCATCTTCTGGAGCCTGAGCGCGGTCACGCTGGCCGGAGCCCTGACCGGCGCGGCCGTCCGCTATTTCCGCGAGCAGCGCCGCCGCAACGAGGAACGGGTGCGGGACCTCGAGATCCTCAACGAGCGGCTCCGGGAGGACGAGCGGCAGGCGCTCGCGCGCGACCTGCACGACGTCGTCGCGCACGAGCTCACCCTGATCACGATGCAGACGATGAGCCGGCGCCGCTCCGAGGACGTCGGGGAGCTGCACCAGGTCCTCGAGACCGTGGAGGGCGCCGCGCGCTCGGCCCTGCACGAGCTGCGGGTGCTGCTGCGGCTGCTGCGCAACGAGGACGACGACGAGCAGCCCCGCGACGTCACCGGAGCCGGTCTGGCCATCGGCAGCCTCGAGCACGTGGTCACGTCCCTCGCGGCCAGCCTGCAGGACCTGGGCTTCGAGCCCGACGTGGTGATCACCGGAGACCTCGAGGCCACGCCCATGACCGTCCGTGGCACGGCCGCCCGCATCCTGCAGGAGGCGGTCACCAACATCATCAAGTACGCCCCGCGCGGGGCCCGGTGCGGGATCGAGCTGCGGGCGGACGAGCACGAACTGCGCCTGCTGGTCATGAACCCTTTCCACGGGACCGCGAGGCACCCGGGCGGCCGGTCCTCCGAGCTGTCCTCCGGGCTCGGTCTGCGGGGGATCGCCGAGCGCGTCTCCCTGCTCGGCGGGCGTGCCGAGAGCGGCCCCCGGGACGGGCAGTGGATCCTCGACGTGCACCTGCCCGTCGAGCACGGCGAGGCCCTGTGACGGACCCGCTGGCCCCCGACGCCCTGGCGCGGCGCGTCGCCGAGGTCGTCGCCGGCATCCCGCCCGGCCGGGTGCTGACCTACGGGGACGTCGCGGAGCTGGCCGAGTGCCGCTCGGCCCGTCTGATCGGCTCCGTCATGGCGCGCAACCCCACGGGACGGGACCTGCCGTGGTGGCGGGTGGTCACCGTGCGGGGAACGCTCGCCGACCACCTCCAGGCCGCGGCACGGGAGCACTACCGCGACGAGGGCACGCCCGTGCGCGCCGACGACCGGCATCTCGTGCGCGTCGACATGGACCGCGCGCTCTGGAGCCCCGAGACGCCCGCGGACCGGGGGAGCGGATCCCCTCAGGGGGCCCGGGCCGCCGGGACGCTCAGTACTCCGGGGGCCCGGCGACCTCGAGGAAGTTCCCCGCGGGGTCGAAGGTCCGGCCCGTGAGCCGCTCGAAGGCTTCGACGTAGCGGGCGCGGGTGCGCTCGACGACCTCCTCGGGCAGCTCGGGGACGGGCCCCTTCCCGTCCCAGCCGGACTCGTCGGAGCGCAGCCAGTCCCGCACGTACTGCTTGTCGAAGGAGGGCTGCGCCCGGCCCGGCTCGTAGGTCGCGGCGTCCCAGAAACGCGAGGAGTCGGGGGTGAGCACCTCGTCCCCGAGCGTGATCGCCCCGCGGTAGGAGTCCAGGCCGAACTCCACCTTGGTGTCCGCCACGATGATCCCCCGGTCCCGGGCGATCTCCTCGGCCGCGGTGTAGATCCGCAGGGTGAGCTCGCGCAGGCGGTCGGCCACGGCGTGGCCGACGACGTGGGCCATCTCCTCGAAGGTGATGGGCAGGTCGTGCTCCCCCACGTCGGCCTTGCCGGTGGGCGTGAAGATCGGCTCGGCGAGCCGGGAGCCGTCCACGAGGCCCGGCGGGAGACCGATCCCGCAGACCTCCCCGGTCTCCCGGTAGTCCTTGAGCCCGGAGCCCGTCAGGTACCCGCGGGCGATGCACTCGACCGGGAACATCGAGAGGTTCTTGCACACTATGGCGCGGCCCCGGACGGACTCGTGCACGTCCGTGGTCAGCACGTGGTTGGGCACCTCGGCGAGCTGCTCGAACCACCAGAGGGACAGCTGGGTGAGGATCTTGCCCTTGTCGGGGATCTCCGTGGGCAGGATCTCGTCGAACGCGCTGATCCGGTCCGTGGCCAGCACGAGCACCGAGCCCGCGCGGTACTCGGCGTCGTCGTGGATCGCGACGCCGGTGGCGCGCAGCCGCGACTCGTCGGGGACGTAGAGCTCGCGGACCTTGCCAGAGTAGATGTGCGTCCACCCGGGGATCTCCGGCGGGGTCGTCGCGGTGCCGTGCTCGCTCATGCCTGCTCCTGCCGGGGACGGGAGGCGCCGGGGACCTGGATGAGTCCCCGGGCCGCCTTGAGGGCGATGTCGGTGCGGTGCTGGGAGCCCTCCAGCTCCACGAGCTCGACCCCGCGGTAGGCCCGCCCCCGGGCGTCCTCGAGATCGGCGCCGAGGGCCACGACGGCCAGCACCCGCCCGCCGGCCGAGACGATCCGGCCGGCGTGCTCGCCCTCCCGGGCCACGGCGGTGCCGGCATGGACCACGTGGACGCCCTCGAGCGCACCGGCCTCCTCCAGCCCGCCGACCGGGTCGCCCGTGCGGGGGCTCTCGGGGTAGTGCGGCGCGGCGACGACGACGGCGACGGCCGACTCGGGCCGCCAGCGCAGCCGCTCCGCCTCGTCCAGGCGACCGGTCGCCGCGTCGAGCAGGAGCCGGCCCAGCGGGGTGGTGAGCCGCGCCAGCACGGCCTGGGTCTCCGGGTCGCCGAAGCGGGCGTTGAACTCGATGACGCGCAGCCCGCGGCCGGTCACCGCGAGCCCGCAGTAGAGCACACCCACGAACGGGGTGCCCCGGCGGCGCATCTCCTCGACCGTGGGCCGGGCCACGCGCTCCACGACGTCGTCGACGAAGCCCTCCGGCAGCCACGGGAGCGGCGTGTAGGCGCCCATCCCGCCGGTGTTGGGGCCCTCGTCGTCGTCGCCGACTCGCTTGAAGTCCTGCGCGGGGCTCAGCGGGACCACGCGGGAGCCGTCGGTGAGCACGAAGAGGGAGACCTCCGGGCCGTCCAGGAACTCCTCGACCACGACCGTGCCGCCCGCGGCGAAGCACGCGTTCGCGTGCCGCAGCGCCGCCTCGCGGTCCTCGGTGACCACCACGCCCTTGCCCGCGGCCAGGCCGTCGTCCTTGACGACGTAGGGGGCGCCGAACGCGTCCAGGGCGTCGGCGGCCTCCTCCTCGGTCACCGCGACGCGGGCCATGGCGGTGGGCACGCCCGCGGAGGCCATGACCTCCTTCGCGAAGGCCTTGGAGCCCTCCAGCCGCGCGGCGGCCCGAGAGGGCCCGAAGACGGGGAACCCGGCCTCGCGCAGGACGTCGGCCACGCCCGCCACGAGCGGGGCCTCGGGGCCGACGACGACGAGGTCGACCGCGAGCTCGCGCGCCAGAGCGGTGACCGCCGCCGGGTCGCCGGCGTCCACGGCGTGCACCGGGACGAGCTGGGCGATCCCGGCGTTGCCCGGGGCGCAGTGGACCTGCGCCACCTCGGGGTCGGCCAGGAGGGCACGGATGATTGCGTGTTCGCGGCCGCCGGGGCCCAGTACCAGAACCTTCACGCCCCCCAGGCTAGTTCTCGCGGGGCGATCTTCACACATCGTCACGCGTGTCCGGGACGGCGCAATCCGGCCGGGAGGTCGTCCGGTCAGGACGGTCCGGGTCGCGACGTGCTCCGACATCCACCATCGTGACGTGCCTCACAGCATCTACCATGGAGCATGAGCACCTGGACACGAACACTTCCGGTCTCCGCCGCCGCCGTTCTGGCTCTCGTCCTCGCCGGCTGCGACGACACCGAGACTGCCGAGGGCCCGGAGGCACCGGCGGAGACCACGGCCCCGGTGGAGGAGGGCGCGACCACCGAGCCCACCGGCACGGGCGACGACGCCACCACCGGAACCGAGGACATGGTCCCGGAGGCCGACCCCGAGGCGGACGCGGGCTACTGAGCCCTGGCGCCCGGCCCTGCCCGAGCCAGCACGGGGCCCGGCTGACATACTGGGCCGCATGCAGACCTTCACCTCGGACCGTGCCGTGGACCTCGCCGTCGTCGAGCGCAGCGGCTTCGTCGAGTCCCGGCACCGCGGGTCCGCCGTGGTCCTGGATCCGGACGGCGGCACCGCGGTGGAGCTCGGTGACGTCACCGCCCCCGTCTTCCCGCGCTCCACGCTCAAGCCGTTCCAGACGATCGCCGCCATGAAGGCCGGCGTGCCCCTGCGCGGGGCCCAGGTAGCCGTCGCCGCCGCGTCCCACATCGGCTCCTTCGAGCAGCTCGGCGCGGTCAGCTCGATCCTCGAGGCCGCGGGCCTGGACGACGAGGCCCTGCAGTGCCCGCCGGACTGGCCCGAGGACGAGGAGGTCCGGACGGAGCTCGTGCGGGCCGGGCGCGGGAAGCAGCGGATCTGCATGAACTGCTCGGGCAAGCACGCCGCGTTCCTGTGGGCGTGCACCGAGAACGACTGGCCCACGGACTCCTACCTCGACCCCGGGCACCCGATGCAGCGCACGGTGCTGGAGACGGTCGAGGAGTTCGCCGGCGAGCCCGTGGCCCACGTGGGCGTCGACGGGTGCGGCGCCCCGCTCGCGGCGATCTCCCTGACCGGTCTCGCCCGCGCGTACTCCACGCTGGGCCGCGCCGCCGGCAATCTGGCCGCCGACGCGCGCGCCGCGACGGTCGCCCAGTGCATGCTCGACTACCCCGAGTTCGTCCACGGCCGGGGCAGGTACAACACCGTGGTCATGGAGGAGCTCGACGTCGTGGCGAAGCTCGGCGCCGAGGGGGTGCTGGCCCTCGGCACCCGGGACGGCTGGTCCGTGGCGCTGAAGGTGCTCGACGGCGGCTCCCGCGCCAACGCGCTGGTCGGACTGAGCCTGCTGACCCAGGTCGGGGCGGTTCCCGCCGCGGCGGCGGCGGCCGTGATCGGCCGGGTGGTGCGCCCCGTCATGGGCGGCACGAAGCCCGCGGGCCGGATCCGCCTCGCGGACCCGCTCCTGGAGCTGCTGGGCCCGGAGACCTCCCGGGCCCTCGGTCAGGACTAGGCCGTGGCCCGCCGCCGCGTCGACCCCGCGGACGGGACCACGGCGCTGAGCGCCTGGCGCGCGGACCCGGCGGGGACCCCTCGCCGCACCGTGGCCACCGCCGTCCGGTACTCCCTCGAGGAGCTCGCCGAGCGGCTGCCCGGCAACAGCGTGGAGGTGCGCGTCCCGCCCTTCGGCGTGACCCAGTGCGTGGCCGGCCCCCGGCACAGCCGCGGCACCCCGCCCAACGTCGTCGAGACCGACGCCGGCACCTGGCTGGGCCTGGTGACGGGCACGGCGTCCTGGGCGGAGGCCGTGTCCTCGGGCGCCGTCGTGGCGTCGGGCACACGGACGGACCTCGCGGACGCCCTCCCCCTCTTCGGGCGGTAGCCTGGAGGACATGAGCTCCACTCCCTCGCCCTCCGCACGCCCGTCCCCGCGGAAGTCCCCGCGGAAGTCCCCGGGCACGGGCCGCCGGCAGCGGACGGCCGTGCCGCTGGCCGAGTCCGGCAGCCAGCGGATGACCCTGCGCAGGGCCCCCAACGTCTGGGCGTTCGTGGTGCTCGGCGGCCTCCTCGGCGCCCTGGTGGGCGTGCTGGTGGGCCTGTCCGGCGCCGGCAACGCCCAGTTCACCCAGGGCGCGGTGACCCTGTTCATGGTCTCGGTCTTCACCGTCCTCGGCCTCGGCGCGGGCGCCGTCACGGCCCTGGTGCTGGACCGGATCTCCGTGTCCCGGGCGCGGCCCGTCACCACCGAGGTCGTGGACGAGGACACCCCTGCAGACGGGTCGGCGGACGGCCCGCGTCCCACCGATCCCCGAGCGTGAGAGAAGGCTACCGACGTGGTTCGCCCTGATGGACAACTCAGCCACGACCTGCTCCCCGGTGAGAAGGGCCCCCAGGACGCGTGCGGCGTCTTCGGCGTGTGGGCCCCCGGGGAGGACGTCGCCAAGCTGGCCTACTACGGCCTCTACGCCCTGCAGCACCGCGGCCAGGAGTCGGCCGGCATCGCCACGAGCGACGGCGAGCGGATCGCCGTGTACAAGGACATGGGCCTGGTCTCCCAGGTCTTCGACGAGGCCACCCTGAACACCCTCACCGGCCACCTGGCCGTGGGCCACTGCCGCTACTCGACCACGGGCGGGTCCCACTGGGCCAACGCGCAGCCGACGCTGGGCGCCACCCCGCACGGCACGGTCGCGCTCGCCCACAACGGCAACCTCACGAACTCGGCCGAGCTCTTCGAGCGGCTCATGGACAAGTCCGGGTTCCCGTCCGAGGGCGAGATGGCCCAGGGCAACACCACGGACACCGCCCTGGTCACGGCGCTGCTCGCCGAGCACCCGCACGGCTCGCTCGAGGAGGCGGCCATGCAGTTGCTCCCGCAGCTCGTGGGCTCGTTCTGCCTGGCGTTCATGGACGAGCACGCGCTCTACGCGGCCCGGGACCCGCAGGGCATCCGGCCGCTGGTCCTCGGCCGGCTGGACCGCGGCTGGGTCGTGGCCTCCGAGACCGCCGCGCTCGACATCGTGGGCGCGTCCCTGGTCCGCGAGATCGAGCCCGGCGAGTTCGTGGCGATCGACGAGCACGGCCTACGCTCCCAGCGCTTCGCCGAGACGCGCCGGGCGGCGTGCGTGTTCGAGTACGTCTACCTGGCCCGCCCGGACACCACGATCAACGGCCGCTCCGTCTACGAGTCCAGGGTCGAGATGGGACGCCGGCTGGCCCGTGAGCACCGGGTCGAGGCGGACCTCGTCATGCCGACCCCGGAGTCCGGGACCCCCGCCGCGATCGGCTACGCCGAGGAGTCGGGCATCCCCTTCGGCAACGGCCTCGTGAAGAACGCCTACGTGGGCCGGACGTTCATCCAGCCCTCGGACACCATCCGCCAGCTCGGCATCCGGCTCAAGCTCAACCCGCTGAAGTCGGTGGTCGCGGGCAAGCGCCTGGTGGTCATCGACGACTCGATCGTGCGCGGCAACACCCAGCGCGCCCTGGTGCGCATGCTGCGGGAGGCGGGCGCCGCGGAGATCCACGTGCGCATCTCCTCCCCGCCCATCAAGTGGCCGTGCTTCTACGGGATCGACTTCGCGTCCCGCGCGGAGCTCATCGCCAACGGGCTCGGCGTCGAGGAGATCAGGGCCTCCCTGGGAGCGGACTCCCTGGGCTACATCTCCGAGGACGGCATGATCGACGCCACCGCGCAGGAGCGGCACGAGCTGTGCACCGCGTGCTTCTCGGGGACCTACCCCACCCGGCTCCCGGACGCGGACAAGCTGGGCAAGAACGTCTTCGAGGCCCGCAAGCCCGTCGACACGTCACCGCGCCGGTCCGGGGGCGGCCCGGCCGTGCCGCGCCGGCCCGAGCACGCCACGGCCGTGTCCATCGACACCCACCCCTCCGCCGCGGACGGGGTGCGCCACCCGGCCGAGCTCTCCTGCATCTCGGACGAGGACCCCGGCTTCCACGAGACCTCCACCGGGTGCGACCCCGGGCCGGACTCCGATCTCGAGGAGCTGCTCCTGCCCGAGGACCGCCGCCCCGCCCAGCCCGCAGACCAGCCCGAGACCGCGAAGGACGCCTGACATGGCCCAGCAGCCCACCCCCAACCGCTCCGTCACCTACGCCAGCGCGGGCGTGGACGTCGAGGCGGGCGACCGCGCCGTCGAGCTCATGAAGAGCGCGGTGAAGGCCACGCACACGGCCAACGTGGTCGGCGGGGTCGGCGGCTTCGCCGGGCTGTACGACGTCTCCGAGATCACCCGCTACCGCAAGCCCTACCTGGCGACCTCCACCGACGGGGTCGGCACGAAGGTCGCGATCGCCCAGACCCTCGACGTGCACGACACCATCGGCTGGGACCTCGTGGGCATGGTCGTGGACGACATCGTCGTGGTCGGCGCCAAGCCGCTCTACATGACCGACTACATCGCGACCGGCCGCGTGGTGCCCGAGCGGATCGCGGACATCGTGCGCGGCATCGCGGCCGCCTGCGAGCAGGCCGGCACGGCGCTCGTCGGCGGGGAGACCGCCGAGCACCCGGGTCTGCTGCGCCCGGACGAGTACGACGTCGCCGGCGCGGCCACCGGTGTCGTCGAGGCCGACGAGCTGCTCGGCCCGGACCGCGTGCGCTCCGGGGACGTGGTCATCGGCATGGCCTCGTCCGGGCTGCACTCCAACGGCTACTCCCTGGTGCGCAAGGTCGTCAACGTCGCCGGCTGGTCCCTGGACCGGCAGGTCACGGAGCTCGGCCGCACGCTGGGCGAGGAGCTGCTCGAGCCCACGCGCGTCTACGCCGCCGACGTCCTGGACCTGGCGGCCGCCTTCCCCGTCAACGGGCCGGACCGCACGACCGGGCACGGGGTGCGCGGATTCAGCCACGTGACCGGCGGCGGCCTCGCCGCGAACCTCGCCCGGGTGCTGCCCGCGGGGCTCGAGGCGACCGTCGACCGCGCCACCTGGGAGCTGCCCGTGATCTTCCAGCTCATCGGTCAGCTCGGCCACGTCCCCCTGGCCGATCTCGAGCGGACGCTCAACCTCGGCGTGGGCATGGTCGCGATCGTGGATCCGGCCGTGGCCGACGACGCCGTCGCGCACCTGTGCGCCCGCGGCGTGAACTCGTGGGTCATGGGCGCCGTGGCCGAGCTCGACCCGGACGCCGACCACAGCGGTCCCGACTGGGTGCAGGGCGCCAAGGGCGTGGACGGCGGCGCGGTCCGCATGGTCAACGCCTACGCGGGCTGAGCACCGGCTCCCCCCGCGCCGGGCGCGACTCCTCCGCCCCTCGCGCCGAGGAGTCGCGTCCGGCACTCCCCAGCACTCCCCCACACCGAGGAGTCTCTTCCGGCTACCACCACCATGTCGCGGCGTTTGAAGGCGCCTCGTCGGCGCGTCGGGGTGCAGAAGGCGCCCCGTCAGGGGGTGGGAGCCTCCCGGCAACGAGCAGCCGGCAACGAGCAGTGGGTGCTCCACGCGAAGAAGGTGCCCGTCCATGACGGGCACCTCGCGGGTGCAGATGCGGTTGGGACGAGCGGTGTTCCCGGCCGGCTACCGGCGGAAGTCCTCGTCGTAGTCGTCGGCGTACTTGTCGACGTAGGCGGAGTACTCGTCCTCGCTCTCGTCGACCGGCTCCACGACCGGCTCGCGCATCGGGGAGGACTGCTCGCGTCCCCGCAGTTCTCGCTGCAGTGCGGTCAGGTCGGTCTGCGGGCTGAAGTACTTCATCTCCCGCGCCTGCCGCGTCGCCTTCGCCTTTTGACGGCCGCGCCCCATGGCGTGACCCCCTCTGTCTCTTGGTCCGGACGGCGGTACACAGGCACAGAGTACGGCCCCGGAAATGTCTTATGAATGGTTCGTGAGACCAGGGTACATGGTTTGCCGGGTCGTTGCGCCCGGCCCCGGGCGCGCACGGCGGGCTGTCGGCCACCTCACGGGCAGCCCCCGGGACGGCGGCGCGGACGGCTCCCGGGACGTTCTCCGGATCCGTTCCGCCGGGCCCCGCGGCGCGCCCGGGCGGCCGGCGAGGCCGGCCCGGGTGCCGAGCCGGCCTCAGCCCGTGGCGCGGGCCTCCTCGCGCACCGCGGTGACGGTGAGCCCGTCCGCCACGGCGTCGGAGTTGACGTCGACCCGGACCGCGTCCCCGTCCGCGACCTCCCCGGAGAGGATGGCCTTGGCCAGGCGGTCGCCGATCTCGCGCTGCACGAGGCGGCGCAGCGGCCGGGCGCCGTAGGCGGGGTCGTAGCCGGTGATGCCCAGCCACTCCGTGGCCGCCGGGGTGACCTCCAGGGTCAGCCGCCGCTGGCCGAGGCGCCGGGCCAGCTGGGCCACCTGGATGTCCACGATCTTCGCCAGGTCGGCCGTGGACAGCGGGTCGAACAGGATGACGTCGTCGAGGCGGTTGAGGAACTCGGGCTTGAACGAGGCGTTCACCACGTCCATCACCGCCTTGTTCTTGGCCTCCTGGTCGATCGTCTGGTCCACCAGGAACTGGCTGCCGAGGTTCGAGGTCAGGATCAGGATGACGTTGCGGAAGTCCACGGTCCGTCCCTGGCCGTCGGTGAGCCGCCCGTCGTCGAGCACCTGCAGGAGGATGTCGAAGACGTCGGGGTGGGCCTTCTCGATCTCGTCGAGCAGGACCACCGAGTAGGGGCGGCGCCGCACGGCCTCCGTCAGCTGACCGCCCTCCTCGTAGCCGACGTAGCCGGGAGGGGCGCCGACCAGGCGGGCGACCGTGTGCTTCTCCCCGTACTCGGACATGTCGATCCGGACGAGGGCCCGCTCGTCGTCGAACTGGAACTCCGCGAGGGACTTGGCGAGCTCGGTCTTGCCGACACCGGTGGGGCCGAGGAACAGGAAGGAGCCGATGGGCCGGTCCGGATCCGCGATGCCGGCGCGCGAGCGGCGCACGGCGTCGGCCACGGTGGTCACGGCCCGGCGCTGGCCGATGAGCCGCTTGCCGAGCACCTCTTCCATGTGCAGCAGCTTCTCGGTCTCGCCCTGCAGCATCCGGCCGGCGGGGATGCCGGTCCACGCCGAGACCACCTCGGCCACGTCGTCGGCCGAGACCTCCTCGGAGACCATCGTGTCGCGCTGCTCGGTGGAGTCCTCCTGGGCCTGTGCCGCGTCGAGCTCCGTCTGCAGGGCCGGGATCTCGCCGTACAGCAGCCGGGAGGCCTCTCCGAGATCACCCTGGCGCTGGGCCATCTCCGCCTGCGAGCGCAGGTTGTCGATGCGTTCCTTGAGCTCGCCCACCCGGTTGAGCCCGGCCTTCTCGGCCTCCCACCGGGCGTTGAGGGCGTCCAGCTCGGCGCGCTTGTCGGCGAGCTCGGCCCGCAGCGCCTCGAGCCGCTCGACCGACGCGGGGTCGGTCTCCCGCTCGAGGGCCAGCTCCTCCATGGTCAGCCGGTCGACGGCGCGGCGCAGCTGGTCGATCTCCTCCGGCGCGGAGTCGATCTCCATGCGCAGGCGGGACGCGGCCTCGTCGACGAGGTCGATGGCCTTGTCCGGGAGCTGACGGCCCGGGATGTACCGGTGGGAGAGGGTCGCGGCGGCCACGAGCGCGGAGTCCGCGATCTGCACCTTGTGGTGGGCCTCGTAGCGCTCCTTGAGCCCGCGCAGGATCGCGACCGTGTCCTCCACGGAGGGCTCGCCCACGTAGACCTGCTGGAAGCGGCGCTCGAGCGCGGCGTCCTTCTCGATGTTCTCGCGGTACTCGTCCAGGGTGGTGGCACCGATCATGCGCAGCTCGCCGCGGGCGAGCATGGGCTTGAGCATGTTGCCCGCGTCCATGGCGCCCTCGGCGGCCCCGGCGCCCACGACCGTGTGGAGCTCGTCGATGAACGTGACGGTCCGGCCCTCGGACTTCTTGATCTCCTCCAGGACGGCCTTGAGCCGCTCCTCGAACTCACCGCGGTACTTGGCGCCCGCCACCATGGATCCGAGGTCGAGGGAGACGAGCGTCTTGTCCCGCAGGGACTCGGGGACGTCGCCGGCCACCATGCGCTGGGCGAGGCCCTCGACGACGGCGGTCTTGCCCACGCCGGGCTCGCCGATCAGGACGGGGTTGTTCTTGGTGCGGCGGGACAGGACCTGGACCACGCGCCGGATCTCGGAGTCCCGGCCGATCACGGGGTCGAGCTTGCCCTCGCGGGCCATGGCGGTGAGGTCGGTGCCGAACTTCTCGAGCGCCTGGAAGGTGCCCTCGGGGTCGGGGGTGGTCACGCGGCGGTCTCCTCTCACGGACGGGACGGTGGTCTTGAGCTGATCGGGGCCGGCCCCGGCGGCGCGCAGGATCTCGCCGACCCTGCCCTCCTGCTGGGCGAGGCCGTACAGGAGGTGCTCGGTGGAGATGTACTCGTCGCCGAGGGACCGGGCGAACTGCTCCGCGGCCTGGATCGCCTGGAGGGAGCCCCGGTTGAACTGCGCCTGGGCCGTGTTCGCCCCCGACGCCGAGGGCAGCGCCTTGATCGCGGCGCTGGCCTGCGCCGAGACGGCGTCGACGTCGGCCCCGGTGGCCTTCAGGACGGCGACGGCCACGCCCTCGCGCTGGTCGAGGAGGGCCTTGAGGATGTGGGCGGGCTCGATCTGCGGGTTGCCCGCGGTCGAGGCATTGGTGGAGGCGGCGGAGAGGGCCTCCTGCGACTTGGTGGTGAACTTGGTCTCCACGGCTGCTCCTGTGGTGCTCCGGGTCGGTCGTTCCGGTTCGGCGGACGGGTCGGTCGGACTGCCCGGGACGCTCCCGCACCGGGTGCGCACGGACAGTTCAGCTAACCTGAGTCTAACTCACTCAACCCTGGGCGAACAGGGGTGTTTTCGTCACGGCCCCGGCCGGCCGGCACGGCCGGGGCGGGCCGCTCGAGGAGCCGGGGGCACGAGGTCGGGGCGCGAGACCTCTATCACATCGTTCGTGATTTGTCCAAGATCACACCCCCGAACCGTTGGGTGGCGCCATCCTGGCCCGTAGTGTCGGGAACTCCTCCAGTTCGGCCCGACGACGCGCTGTTCCTCCTCCCACGTTCCACATGGCACGTTCCCCACGGAAGGACCCGCTCATGTCCGCTCCCCGCACTGCGGTGCTCCAGGTGATCAACGCACCCGGCCCCACCGGAACCCGTTTCGCCCTCTTCGCCCTGGCCCTCGGCGGCTTCGGCGTGGGCACCACCGAGTTCGCCTCGATGGGCCTGCTGCCCTTCATCGCCGAGGACATGGATGCCTCCATCCCCTCCCTCGCGCACTCCATCTCGCTCTACGCCCTGGGCGTCGTGGTCGGCGCACCGCTCATCACGACCCTGGCCGCCCGCGTCGAGCGCAAGAAGCTGCTGCTGGGGCTGATGACCGCGTTCACCCTCGGCAACGCCTTCTCGGCGGCCGCGCCCTCCCTCGACGCGCTGTACGCGGCGCGGTTCCTCTCCGGCCTGCCCCACGGCGCCTACTTCGGGATCGCCGCGGTCGTGGCCTCCTCACTGGTGCCGCGCGAACGCCGGGGGACCGCCGTGGCGCGGGTCGCCCTGGGCCTGACCGTCGCCAACATCGTGGGCGTGCCCCTGGCCGCCGCCCTCGGCGGGGCCTTCGGCTGGCGCGCCGGCTACGGTCTCGTCGTCGTCATCGGCCTGCTGACCGTCGCGGCCCTGGCCGTCTTCGTGCCCAGAACCCGTCCGGGCGGAACCGTGTCCGTGGCCCAGGAGGTCCGCGCCCTGGGACGCCCCCAGGTGACCCTGACCCTGGCCGCGGGAACGATCGGGTTCGGCGGGATGTTCGCCGTCTACACCTTCGTCTCCCCCACCTTGACCGAGCACACCGGCCTCGGGCTGGCGGCCGTGCCGTGGGTGCTGGCCGTGTTCGGCGTCGGCATGACCCTGGGGTCCCTGCTGGTGGGCCCCCTGCTGGACCGTTCGGTGGAGCGGACCGCCGTGTGGGCCGGAGCGGTCTCCGCCGCGGCGCTGGCCTTCTTCGGGCTCTTCTCGCACCTCGCCGTCGCGGCCGTCCTGGGCGTGCTGTGGATCGGCGTCATGGGCTCCGTCTTCACCACCGCGCTGCAGATGCGTCTGCTGCGCGAGGCCAAGGACGCGCCTTCGCTGACCGCGGCCATGAACCACGCGGCGTTCAACCTGGCCAACGCCATGGGCGCCTTCCTGGGCGGCGCCGTGATCTCCGCCGGCTGGGGCTACCGCGCCCCGGCGTGGGTGGGCGTCGGTCTCGCCCTCGTGGGACTGCTGGTGCTGGCCTACGCGGTCCGGCTGCAGCGGTCGGCCCGGACCGCGCCGGCGGTCTCCCCCGTGCCGGGCGCCTCGGGGTCCGCGATCGCGGAGGCCTCCGGTTCCGGGATCCTGGACGCCGCCCGCTCCGGCGCCCCGGTCCCGGGAGACGTTCCGGAGTCCGGTGGCGCGCCGGAGCCCGTTCGCCACGGATTCCTCACCACGTGGCCGGCCCGCGTCCTCGGTCCCCTGGTCGTGCTCCTGCCCGATCCGGCGGATCCCGAGCTGTTCGTGGCCGGAAGCCGCCGCACGCCGCTCCCGGACGACCTCGTCCTCTCGAGCTTCGCCCGGGCGCCGGAACGGGTCGGCGCCTCCGCGCGGTGATCCGCCCCCGGCGGGCGTCCTCGCGTTCAGCCGCCGGGCAGCGCGGCCGCGAGGTCGGCGACGAGGCGGACGATGCGCCGGGCCTGGGACCGGTCGTCGTCCTGGTCGGGGTCGTAGACGGCCAGGCTCGTGCCTGCGCAGCCGCCGAGGGACACCGCGGCGGTCAGCGCACGGGTCAGTTGCGGCCACGTGAGTCCGCCCGGTTCGTCCTCGATGTCCGGCAGCCCCTGGGCGGGGAGCGCGTCCGGATCGAGCACGTCCAGGTCCACGTGCAGCCACCACCTCCCGTGCACGCTCCGCAGCTGCCGCACGGCCGCACGCGCGCAGTCCCCCGGCGCCGCGGCCACTTCCTGCACGTCCCAGAGGCTGACGCCGCGCTGGGCCAGGGAGCCCACGCCGAACCGCCGGCGCCACTCGTGGTCGCGCGGGCCCAGCACAGCAAGCTCCCGCCCGTCGAGGGCGGGGATCCGCTCGGCCAGGGGCCCGCGCAGCCCCCGGCCGGTCAGCCCGAGCAGCAGCCCGATCTCCGCATTGGCGGCCTCGCCGTCCTCGGAGCGTTCCAGCGGCATGGTGTCCTCGTGCCCGTCGACGTGGAGCAGGCCCATCCCGCCGTCGGCCTGCAGCGCGGGAACGATGCCGAGCAGGACGGCGCAGTCCCCGCCGACCACGCAGGGGAACCGTCCCGCCCGGACGGCCCCGGCCACGCGGGACCCGAGCGAGACGGCCATCGCCGCCAGCGCCGACTCGTTCATCAGCGTCGTCAGCTCCCCGCGGCCGGGATCCGGGGCGGGCAGTGCGACGTCGCCGCCGTCCACGACCGTGTGCCCGGACCAGGCGCGGTCCAGCCCCGCCTCGCGCAGGACCTGCGCCGCCACCGCCTGGTGCCCCGCGCGGCCGTAGCCGTCGAAGGGGACGCCGATGAGTTCCACGTCGGCCATGGCTCCATGCAAGCACGCCGCCCCGACCTCGGCCACCCCGGACGACCCCCCGGGCACCACGCCCGCCGGGTCGCCGGCGGTCCCGGCGCCGCTCCCGGGGCGCCGCGCCCGGGAGCCGGGGCGCCTGGTCATCCCCGCAGGCGCAGCAGGGCCCGCAGCACCGCGTCCCCGTAGCCGCCGCCGAACCGGACGGCGTGCACGAGAAGCGGCGGCAGCTGGTACCACGGCACCCGCTCCCGCCACCCCGGTGCGAGCGGGTGCGCGGCGCCGTAGGCGGCGAGGCAGTCCTCGCCGAAGCCCCCGAACAGCAGCATCATCGCGATGTCGACCTCCCGGTGGCCCCAGTACGCCGACGGGTCGATCAGCCAGTTCCGGCCCTCGACGTCCACGAGCCGGTTGCCGGCCCACAGGTCCCCGTGCACCAGGGTCGGCGGCTCCGCGGACCCGGCGAGCTCCCGGGCCCGCGGAGCGAGCTCCTCGAGGAGCTCGGCGGCGCGCGGAGCGACCCGCCCGGCGCCCACGGCCTGCCGCATCAGCGGCCGGATGCGCCGCTCGAGCAGGAACGCCGGCCAGTCCGGGGTCGGGGACAGGTCCACCGCGAAGGAACCGATCCGCCCGGGCAGCTCGGGGGCGAGCCCGCCGAAGGCCTCCCCGTGCGTGCGGTGCAGCTGCGCCAGACCGCGCCCGAACTCGGCCTCGGCGCCGGGACGGGGACGCCCGCGGTCCTCCTCGATCCACTCCAGGACGATCCCCCGGTCGGTCCAGCGCACGACCTCCGGCACGCCGAGGACGGCCGGTGCGTGCTCCCGCAGGGCCCGGAGCCCCGCGACCTCCACGGCCATCATCCCCGCGGGCGGGTCGGACATCGTCTTGGCGAACAGCGGCTCCCCGGCCCGCTCGAGGCGGAAGGCCGCGGCCGTGTCCCCGCCGCCGATCGGCACGGCCCGCTCGACGCCGAGGCCGTCCGTGAGAGCGTGCGGCAGATCGTGGTGCGGGTCTGAGGAGGTCATGCCTCCCGTTCTACTCCATCCCGCCGGCGCCCGCCCGGCGCCCCGTGCCGCTGCGTGGCTCCGTCGGCCCCGCGGCGCGGGTCCGGCCCGGCGGTGGAGCGCAGCGCGCGCCCAGGCCTGGGCACCGGGGCCGGTTCGTGCTAGACACCGCCCATGGGCATCTCACGACAGAACGTGCTCGGCCACCGCTTCGACGTGCAGGAGCTGGGCGGCACCACGCCGAGGGACGTGGCCGGCGTGTCCGTCCTGGACCTCGGGGTCCAGGACACCGGGACCGACGGCGGACCGTGGGCGCTGGCCTGCCGCGGTGCCGAGCCCGGGCAGCTCCGGGACGTGTCCTCCGACCTCGTGCTGGTCTGGTCCCTGCGTGGTGCACCCCACTTCTACCGGCGCGCGGACATCGCCGCGGTCGCCGCGGCCACGGCGCCGTTCTCCGAGGCGGACGCCGCCAAGCGGGTCTTCGACGCGGCCAAGCCCCTGCGAGCGGCCGGGATCGGGGTGCTCGAGGCCCTGGACGTCGTCGCCGGCCTGATGCGCGAGCTGGTGGACCGGCCGACGGTCAAGGGGGAGGTCTCGCGGGCCGTGAGTGCGCGACTGGACCCGGCCTATCTGCGGGAGTGCCGGTCCTGCCACGCCGTCCACGTCTACGAGATGCCGTTCCGGCTGGCCGCCCTGCGCGCCGGGCTGGAGCTCGAGCCCGGGACGTCACCCCCGGTGCTGCGACGGATCGAGGGCTGGTCCGGAGCGGCGGAGGCCGTGCCGGACCGGCTCGACGTCGTCCGGGGCACCCTGCACTTCCTCGGCCCGGCCACGCCCCGGATGGTGGCGGAGCACCTCGACGCCCCGGTCAGGGAGGTCAAGACCCGGTGGCCCTCCGACGCGGTGGAGGTCGCCGTGGACGGGGAGCGCCGGTGGCTGCTCGGCGCGGACGCGGACCGGTGCGCCGCCGCCGGCGTGGATCCGTCCGTGGTCCGGCTGCTCGGCTCCCACGACCTGTTCCTCCAGGTGCGCGACCGTGAGCTCCTGGTTCCCGACCCGGGCATGCGACAGGAGCTGTGGGTCGTCCTGGGCCGGCCCGGCGCGGTCGTCGCCGGCGGCGAGGTCGTCGGGACCTGGCGCCCGAGGGCCTCGGGCGGACGGCTGAAGCTGAGGACTGACATCCGGTCGGCGGTGCCGGAGGTGCTCCTCACCGAGCAGGCGGAACGCCTCGCGGCCCACCGCGGGGCGACGTTCGCGGGCTTCACCGACGACTGACGGGCAGGGCGTCCCGGTGGCACACTCGGTGCCATGCGTGAGCTCGTCGTGCTCGGCACCGCCTCCCAGGTCCCGACGCGGACCCGCAACCACAACGGGTACCTGCTGCGCTGGGACGGCGAGGGCCTCCTCTTCGACCCCGGGGAGGGCACGCAGCGGCAGATGGTCCACGCGGGCGTCCCGGCGGGCTCGATCACCCGCATCTGCCTGACCCACGTGCACGGCGACCACTGCTTCGGCCTGCCCGGCGTGCTCTCGCGCATGGTCCTGGACGGCGTCGAGCACCCCGTCCACCTGCACTACCCGGCCGCCGGGGAGGAGGTCGTCCGGGCGCTGGTCTCCGTGGCGACCCCCGGCACCGACCTGCGGCTGCACCCCCACGGCGCCGCCGGGACGGTCGCCCCGCACCTCGAGGTGCGCCCGCTGCGCCACCGCGTGGAGACCTTCGGCTACCGGCTCGTGGAGCCGGACGGGCGCACGCTCCTGCCCCGGCGGCTGGCCGGTGCCGGGATCTCGGGTCCCGACGTGGGGCGCCTCCAGCGCGAGGGGAACCTGCGCGGGGTGCGCCTCGAGGACGTGAGCGTGCGCCGGCCGGGGCAGCGCTTCGCCCTGGTCATGGACACGGCTCCGTGCCCCGGCGCCGAGGAGCTCGCCGACGGCGCGGACCTCCTCGTGGCCGAGGCCACCTTCGCCGACGACGACGCCGCCCTCGCCGCGCGCCACCGTCATCTCACCGCCGGTCAGGCCGGCGAGCTGGCGGCCGCGGGCCGTGCGGGCACGCTCGTGCTCACCCACTTCTCGTCGCGCTACGCCGACGTCACCCCGCTCGCCGAGCAGGCCCGCGCCCGCGCCGGGGACGCCACCGTCCTGGCCGCCCAGGACCTCGACCGGTTCGGCCTGCCCCGGCGGCGTCCGGCCGGAGCGACCCGGGAACGGACCTGATCGGCGCAAGGAACCGAACGATCTCGGCCGGGCGTGGGAACGCCCCAGCACGTCATCTCGGTCCGTGGCCTCCGGCCGCACCTCGGCGATCCGGGCTCGCGCCGCGGCAGGTTCCAGGTGTGGTCATGACCAGGCTCGCGGGGGACCGTCGTTGCGGCGGAGCAGGACGCGGTGTCATGGTCGGCGCCTGCTCCTCCGCCACCGGCATGAGCAGTTTGTCTACCCGACGGTCGGCGTCCCGGACATCTGAGGGTGGTAGGTGCAGGAGACGGAGTACTCACCCGGTTCCTCGGGGGCGACGGAGGCGGGCAGTTCGTACTCCTGCCCACGGGGCAGGACCTGGGGTCGCCCTTCTGGACGGAGGAGCGACCGTGCCGGTGGCCTCGGGACGGGGAGGCATCACGCGTGAAACAGTACCTTCACGTTGGGGTACGTTCGAAGACATGGCTGTACAGCGTGCGGAACGAGCCGCACACGAACCCGGGGAGTCCCCCGAGCGGGTGCTGAAGGAGGCACGGAGGCGGCGGACCTTCGCGGTGATCTCCCACCCCGATGCGGGCAAGTCGACGCTGACCGAGGCCCTGGCCCTGCACGCGCACGTCATCGCCGAGGCGGGTGCCACGCACGGGAAGGCCGGCCGCAGGACCACGGTCTCGGACTGGTTGCACATGGAGCAGGAGCGCGGGATCTCCATCAGCTCGGCGGCGCTGCAGTTCACCTACCGTGACACGGTGTTCACCCTGGTCGACACGCCGGGTCACGCGGACTTCTCCGAGGACACCTACCGGGTGCTGGCGGCGGTGGACTGCGCCGTGATGCTGATCGACGCCGCCAAGGGGCTGGAGTCCCAGACGCTGAAGCTCTTCGACGTGTGCCGGCGGCGCGGGCTTCCCGTGATCACGGTGATCAACAAGTGGGACCGGCCGGGCAAGGACGCCCTGGAGCTCATGGACGAGGTGCAGGAGCGCACCGGGCGGCTGCCGGTGCCGCTGACCTGGCCGGTGGGGCTGTCCGGGGACTTCCGTGGCACCGTGGACCCGCGCGGCGGGTCCTACACCCGGTACCGACGGGTGGCCGCCGGTGCGTCGGCGGCCGAGGCGGAGGTCTTCCGCGCCGACGAGGCCGCGGCGCTGGAGGGCCCGGCCTGGACGGAGGCCGTGGACACGGCCGCCCTGGTCGCCGAGAGCAACGGGGACCTCGACGTCGAGGCGTTCCTGGCCGCGCGGTCCACCCCGGTGCTCTTCGCCGCCGCGGCCCTGAACTTCGGGGTGGCAACCCTGCTCGACGTGCTGGTGGAGCTGGCTCCGCCGGCGGGCCCCCGGCGCGACGGCGACGGGCGCCTGCGCCCGGTGGAGGCCCCGTTCTCGGGGTTCGTGTTCAAGCTCCAGGCCGGGATGGACCGCGCCCACCGCGACCACGTGGCGTTCCTGCGGGTCTGCTCGGGCGTCTTCCACCGCGGGATGGTGCTCACCCACGCGGCCACCGGCAAACCCTTTGCCACCAAGTACGCCCACCACGTCTTCGGCCGGGACCGGGAGACCGTCGAGACCGCCTACCCCGGCGACGTCGTCGGACTCGTCAACGCCTCGGCGCTGCGGGCGGGGGACAGCGTCTACGTCGGGCTGCCGGTCGTCTTCCCGCCCATCCCCCACTTCTCCCCGGAGCACTTCCAGGTGGCCCGGGCCGTGGACGCCGGCCGGGCCAAGCAGTTCCGCCGCGGCATCGCCCAGCTCGAGCACGAGGGCGTGATCCAGGTGCTGCGTTCGGACGCCCGCGGGGACCAGGCGCCGGTGCTGGCCGCGGTGGGGCCGATGCAGTTCGAGGTCGTCGCCGACCGCATGGAGCGGGAGTTCGGCGCGCAGGTGCGACTCGAGACCTTGCCCTACACGCTGGCACGTCGGGTCCTCGGGCCCGACCCCGAGGTGCTCAACCGCATCCCCGGCGTCGAGGTGCTGCGGCGCACCGGCGGGGAGGCGGTGGCCGCCTTCACCGACCGGTGGAAGCTCGGGCGCGTCGCCACCCACGCCCCCGACCTGGTGCTCGAGCCGATCGGCGGTGCCGTCGACTGATATGTAGTCGATCTTGTCAAGAGGGCAGGGTGAAGCGGGGCACTCATTGATCGGTGGGTGCCCCGCTTCGTCGTTCATGGAGGGGTTGGGGTGATCTCTGCGGGCGTGTTGTCTCGACGCGTGGTCAGTCTGATATCCGCGGGTTGGTTACCGCATGACGCTGGTTTCGGCGCGAGGAGCGATGCTGGTCTGAGCTCGAGCGTGGCCACGAGGATCTCGTGACTGCTCACAGTCGAATCGCTGGTCTCCTCGGCGCGCGGCGCGCAGGAGATCTCCCGTGGCCGGGTCCGTGAACGGGTCTGTGGGTCATGCGTCCATGGTCGCCAGCGACCAGCACCAGCCGGCCATCTCTCGGGCGATCGCTGTGTTCGCGACCGTGTGACGCTTCTTGTGCTCGCTGAGCATGCTCCAGCGGTGATGCAGGCGCCTGTTGCCCGCATCGGCGCGTTCGGCCACGGCTGCCGGTGCCAGGGCCCACCGGTCCCGCATCGTCTTCCCCGGGCGGTACTGGGGCTTGTGGTGCCAGGCGGCCTCGATCAGCAACCGCCTGGCGTGGGCGTTGCCGGTCTTGGTGATCTGGCCCTGGGAGCGGGTTTGCCCGGAGGAGTGCTCCGAGGGCACCAGCCCCAGGTATGAGGCGATGTTCCGGCCCGTGAAGCGGTCCCAGTCGCCGATCTCCACCGCGAGAGAGAACGCGGTCAGGGTCGAGATCCCCCGCAGGCAGGCCAGACGCCGGGTGACCGTGGTCCACTCGGAGTCCTCGGCCAGCAGGAGGATCTGCGCGTCCAACCGGCACCGGCGGGCCAGGGCGTGGGCGACCGCGTCGTGGTAGTCGTCGAACACGATGCGTGAGACCTCGCCGAACACGGCGATGTCCTGGCGGGCCATCTGCTGCATCCAGGCCTCGTGCTTGCCGCTCCACGCCTCGCCGCCGGTGTAGACGTGGCCGTGGCGCAGGAGGAACTTCCCCAGCCGGTGACGGGCGCTCATCAGGTCCCGGCGCACGTCGTCCCTGGCCCGCACCAGGTCCCGTGCCACCTCGCGGGACCGGTCGGGAATCGTGACCTCGATGATGTCGTCGTTGCGGGCCAGTCGGGCCAGCAGCAGCGCGTCGTTCTTGTCGGTCTTGACCCTGTCACCGGAGGCCCGCAACAGCTTCGAGGGCGCCGCGACCTGGACCCGGTGGCCGGCCTCGATCAGGGTGCGGGCGAGTTCGTACCCGGTCGGTCCGGCCTCATAGGTCACCTGGACGGGGCCGTGCTCGCGGGCCAGAGCGTCGACGAACTCGCCCACCATGACGGTGTCAGCGCTGAGGGTCTGATGAATGATCTCGCCGGTCAGGCTGTCGATCGCGCAGGCCTTCACGCTGCGGGCATGGACATCCAGTCCCAGACTTGTACGCTCGGTGAACACCGGGGCCTCCTATGCATGTCGGCACCCCGACCCCGACCGGTCGGGGTGATCCACGTACTCTGCATAAGCGGGGCCCCGGCCACAAGACCCAGACGCCGCCTACACCCATAGCGTCTGAGC
>NZ_JBISWL010000064.1:0-4344 GCF_044462265.1 Kocuria rhizosphaerae | reverse complement strand
TGGAGTCATGACCACCTGGCCCGATGATCCGTGGTTCCCGGACGATCCGCCGTTCCCGGGTGATCCGAGGTTCCCGGAGGATCCGCGGTCCCTGGAGGAGATGCTGCGGGAGGACACGGACCTGGACGCCCTGGAGCGGGACTACGCCCGGGCGGTGGGAGAGCTGGCCGGTGATGCCCGGGCGGAGGCGGCCGCGGCGGGACGGCAGCTGCGGGGGATCCACCGGATGTGGCGGCTCCAGGAGGAGGCCCACGAGCAGCGGCGGGCGGTGCTGGTGCGCTGGCTGAACGCACGTTCCCGGCGGTGCGGTCGGCAGCTGCTGGAGAGCCGCAGCCTGCTGGAGGTGGCCGCGGAGATCGGCCCGGTGCTGCGCCTGCCGGCGGTCACGGCGGTGCGCCGCGTGGAGCAGGCCATCGGCCTGGCCGGGTCCCTGCCCGAGGTGCTCACCGCCCTGGAGGACGGGGTGATCGGGGGCAAGCAGGCCGAGGTCGTCGTGGAGACGTGGATCGAGCTGCTGGGCAGCGAGCTGCGCCCTCCGCCGGAGCCGCGGCCCCCGGTGGAGGCGGTGCGGCAGCTGGCCGAGGACCTGCTGCGCGCAGCCCCCCAGAGCACGGCCGCCCAGCTGCGCGCGCTGGCCCGGCGGCGGCGGGAGGAGCTGCTGCGGAACACCGAGGAACAGCGTCACCGCCAGGCCCTGGCCGATCGGCGGGTGTGGGTGGAACCGGGCGAGAACGGGATGGCGAGGGTGTGCGCGCTGCTGGACGCCGCCACCGCCTACGCCGCCCGCGACCGGCTGGCCTCCCTGGCCCGGCGTGCCGGCCCCGCCGGCACCCCGGGCCCGGCAGGGTGCCTGCCGGGGACCGACCCGGACCGCGGCCCGGGCGGCAGTGAGCGTGATCGGCGCACCTGCGCCCAGGTGCAGGCGGACGTGCTGGCGGACCTGCTGCTGACGGGAGAGCCGCCCCAGTGGCCCGCCGACCTGCGGGGGATCCGCGGCCAGGTCGCCGTCACCGTCCCGGCCCTGGCCCTGCTCGCCCACACCACCGGGCCCGGGGCGCCCCCGGCGGGGCTGCCCGCCGCCGGAGGGTGCGCGGAGCTGGCCGGGTACGGCCCGATCCCGCTGGAGCTGGCCGCCCGGATCGCGGTGGCCGCCCCCTCCTGGTCCCGGGTGCTGACCGACCCGGTGACCGGCACGGTCCTGGAGTACGACCGGGCCACCTACGCGGTCCCGGCCGACCTCAAGCGCCGGCTGCGCCACCGGGACGAAACCTGCCGGTTCCCCGGCTGCCGCCGCAGCGCCGAACGCTGCGACCTCGACCACACGGTCGCGTGGGCCCAGGGAGGGGCGACCGCGGCGGGCAACCTGGCGCACCTGTGCCGCCACCACCACCTGCTCAAGCACCGACACGGGCCGCTGGGCCCCTGGACGGTCAGCCACCGCGACCGGCGGGACCCCCGGTGCCCGGAGGGCGTACTGGAGTGGACCTCACCGGCCGGGCGGATGCACGTGACCTACCCCCGCCAATACCACCACCCCGTGCTCACGCCCCTGCGGATCGCGGATCCGCTGATCGAGGGACCGCCCGACGGTGAACCCTCGGCAGGCTCGGCACCGCCGCCGCGGAGTGATCCCGGACCCCTGGACCGGCGCGACCCGGGACCGCCACCCCTGCCCGACGACCCACCACCCTTCTGATCCGCGATCCCCGCTGCGGCCGGACACGACCGGCACGTCACCGACCGGCACGTCACCGACCGGCACGTCACCGACCGGCACGTCACCGACCGGCACGTCACCGACCGAGCGGGCCGCCGGCGGAGGGGCGAGGCCCCTCCGTGCGAGGCGGCACGCCCGCGTCGTCCGCCGCTTCTCACACCATGCTCCCCGCGTCCCTGGAAGCGCGGCGTTCAGCACTGCGCCGCCCCAGGACCGACGTACCCCTGGACCGGGGTCAGAGCCCCGAGTAGGAGTGCAGGCCCGGGAAGACCGTGTTGACGACCGCGAAGTTGAAGATGACGCAGAGGTAGCCCACGATCGACAGCCAGGCCGACCGGGTCCCGGTCCACCCGCGGGTGGCGCGGGCGTGCATGTAGGCGGCGTAGACCACCCAGATCACGAAGGTCCAGACCTCCTTGGTGTCCCAGCCCCAGTAACGGCCCCAGGCCTGCTCGGCCCAGATGGCGCCTGCGGCGAGGGTGAAGGTCCAGAAGGCGAAGCCCACGGCGTTGAGCCGGAAGGACAGGTTCTCGAGGGCCTGGGCGGAGGGGACGGTACGGAGGAACGCCATGCCCGGCCGCTCGCCGGCCAGCAGCGCCCGCTCCCGGCGGGCCTGCAGCAGCTGGAGGACGGCCATGGCGAACGTGATGGTGAACACGCCCGAGGCCGCAACGGCGATGGAGACGTGGATGACCAGCCACCAGGACTGCAGCGCGGGCTGCAGCGGGCCCACCGGGGTGGGAAAGCCGATGGTGGCCGCGCACAGCATGATCACCACGAGACCGGTGACGAGGGTGCCCACGAAGCGGAGGTCCCGGACCAGCAGGGCGACCAGATACACTCCGGCCACGACCAGGGCTCCTGTGGTGCAGAACTCGTACATGTTGCCCCAGGGAACGCGGCCGGCAGCGAACGCGCGGGCCAGCACGGCGGCGAGGTGCACCGCTGCCGCAAGGGCCATGACGGCCACGGCCACCCGGGCCGCGGGCCTGCGGGCCCCGGTGTAGCGCATGCGTGCGTCCGCGACCTCGCCGGCCAGCACCGCCCGCTCTGCGGCACGGCCGCCGCGGCCGGAGGGGGGCCCGCCGGGCCCGTCCGCGGACACGTCGGAGGCGGCCGAGCCGGACACTGCCGACCCGGACACCGGCGACCCGGACACTGCGCCCACGAGCTCCTCGTCGCGGTCCCGCGCCGCCCCTGCCAGGGACCGCGAGGCGGACGCCATGTCCCACGCGAAGGCGACGAAGCTGACCAGGTAGGTCATGGCGGCCAGGAGCATGAACAGCTCGCTCCAGGCGCCCAGGGTCTCGTTGACGGTCATGCCGCCCATCCTCTCACTCGTTGTCGGTCGGGCTCTGTGCCGTGTTCCGGGCCCCGGGTCGGCTCGTCCGGTCCACGTGCGCGCCGGCCGTCACGGACTCCTCGGCCGGGACCGAGGTCCCGGCCTCCTCCGCGGTGCTCCACTGCTCGGCCCACAGCTCGCTCAGCCGGTCGGCCTCCGCCTCGAGCCTCGGGTCCTCGCCCCGCGCCAGGAGCCCGTGCTCCAGGACGGTGCACGGCCGGCCGGCCGCGTCGACCCCCTGCGTGGCCCGCACCCACACCCGGCGGCGCGCGATGAACATGGACATGAGCAGGCCGGTGAACGCCGCGACGAAGGAGACCAACGCGCCCGTCTTGCCGGGGTCGTAGTGGATGTCCAGGCCCACGTAGCGCTTCACGCCGAGGAACTCGATGGCGCCCTTGCCCTCCGGCAGCTCGTACCGGGTGTTCGTCGCGTCCAGCGTGATGGCGCCGTTCTCGTTGTTCATGGCATTGAGCTCGGTGAGCCCCTCCGCGTCCAGGACGTACACGTTCTGCGGGGACCCCGAGTCCAGGCCGAGGTCCCCGTGGTAGGCGGAGAGGATCAGCCGAGGGTTCGCCAGCCCGGGGTCCACGGAGCGCGGCATCTCGCCCTCGCCCCCCACGGCGGTGGGCAGGAGCAGACCCACGAAGCCCAGCTGGTCGGGGCCGGCGTCGGGGACCTTGAGCACCATCGAGGAGGTGTAGACGCCGTCCGACGGGATCGTGACCACAGGTCCCTCGAAGGCGACGTCGCCGTTGCCGTCCGTCACCCGGACCACCGGGGCGTAGCCGTTGCCCACCAGGTAGCTCTTCACGCCGTCCACGTTGAGCGGCTGATTGACCTTCAGGACCTCCTGCCGGGGCTCGGCCCCGGGCTCGTCCCGGACCGTGACCTCGGCCGTGAAGTCCAGCGGGGCTCCGTAGTTGCGCGGATCGGTCGTGTCCCGGTTGAACTCGGCGTCGAAGCTGTCGAGGCGCAGGGAGAAGGGATCGAGCCGGTCGGCGTCGAAGTTCGTGCCGGGGGTGAAGGAGTCGTAGCCGATCAGCGTGTTCACGAAGGACTCCCCCTCCACCACCACGCGCTGGCCCTTGTAACCGAACAGGGACCCCACGGCCACGGACACGAGCACCCCCAGCAGGGCCAGGTGGAAGACGACGTTGCCGACCTCCTTCCACATGCCCCGCTCCGCGGCCACCGACGGGGCGGCCGAGCCCGCGTCCCGCACCGCCACCCGGTAGCCGCGCCGCTCGAGCACCCGGGCGGCGCCGGCCACGACGTCGTCGGG
>NZ_JBISWL010000063.1:0-7856 GCF_044462265.1 Kocuria rhizosphaerae | reverse complement strand
CCCCCGGGCCCGACGAGGGCCACGGAGCGGTGCTCGGGCAGGCGGGCGAGCCGGCGCGGGGTGCGAGGTGGTTCGGCGCGCCACGCCCGCCAGTGCTTGGCCGCGCGCGGCAGCACGCATCCCACCAGGGAGACGAACAGGAGGATGTAGACGGCGGAGAACCAGGCCGAGGAGAACACGTCGAACAGCTGCAGCCGGTCGAGCCACTCCCCGAGGACGGGGTTGTTGTCCAGGTAGTCCTGCACGGCCGCCGGGTCCTGGATCCGCTGCGGGAAGATGGAGCCGGGGACCGCCGCGACGGCCAGGAGCAGCAGCAGGAACAGCGCGGTGTTCATCCTGGTCAGCTGCGTCCAGGCCCAGCGGCCCATGCCGCGGGGACCGAGGGCGGGGAGCTCGGCGTCCTGCCGCCCGGCTCCTCCGGATGCGACGGGCCGCGTGCGGGGCGCGGAAGTGCTCATGCCGGCCTTTCTGCCACCGGATCCGGGGCGGGACGGGCGGGGGTCGGTGCCGCTCAGATCGGCATCACCCAGTCGGTGACGAGCTCGGACTGGACCCAGGAGACGAACGCGGTCCACGCGCCCGTCATCATGAGCAGCCCGACGACGACGAGGAGCCCGCCGCCGGTCCGCTGGATGGTGAGCCGGTGGGTGCGGAAGAAGCCCATGGCCCCCATGCCGCGGCGCAGGGCCAGGGCCAGCCCGAGGAAGGGGACCCCCAGCCCGAGGCAGTAGGCGACCGTGAGGACGGCCGCCTTGCCCGTCGAGGCGCCGTCGACGTAGACGAGCGCCTGCACGGCGGCGAAGGTCGGCCCGATGCACGGCGCCCAGCCGAGGCCGAAGGTGATCCCCAGCAGGGGCGCACCCCACAGGCCGGGCGGCGGGCGGTGCTCGAGCCGGCGGTCCCGCTGGAAGAACGCGACCCCGCCCAGGAAGACGACGCCCATGAGCACCACGAGGGCGCCCAGGACCACCGTGATCCATTCCTGGCCCAGGAACCAGGCGTAGGCCCCCAGCTGGGCCAGGAGCACCGACATCAGCAGGAAGACCGCCGAGAAGCCCAGGACGAAGAGCAGGATCCCGCCGAGCACCCGGCCGCGCCGCTGCTCGGCGAGGTCGGCGCCGGTGAGACCCGTGACGTAGCCCAGGTACCCCGGCACCAGCGGGAGCACGCACGGGGACGCGAAGGAGACGAGGCCGGCGAGCAGGGCCACGGGCAGCGCGACGAGCAGCGAGCCGTCCAGGACGATCTCGGCGAACGGGTTGCCGGTCGTCATGCCGCCTCGGCCACCGAGTCCTCGAGGAGGGTCTCGAGCACCGAGCGGTCCGCGACACCGAGGATCCGGGCGGCCACACGGCCCTGGGCGTCGAGCACCAGGGTGGTGGGCACCGCCTGCGGCGGAACATAGGCGCTCAGGGCCATCAGCACGCCGCCGTCCTTGTCCGCGAAGGAGGGGTAGGGGATCTCGAACGTCCGCTCGAAGGCCTCGGCGGTGGGCCGCTCGTCCCGCTGGTTCACCCCGTAGAAGGCCACCTGCCCGTCGAACCGCTCGGCCAGCTCCCGGAGGTCCGGGGCCTCCACTCGGCACGGCGCGCAGCCCGCGTACCAGAAGTTCAGCAGCGCCGGGGCGCCCCGCAGCTGCTCGGCGTCGACCACCGTCCCGTCGAAGAGGGTCCCCTCGAACTGTACGGGCTCCCCGCGCTCCGCCGCCGGGTACTCGGAGACGGTGCCGTCTCCGGCGATGTAGCCCTTGCGGTCCCCGGAGTTCGCCTGCTGGGCCAGCGAGTCCTCCTCGGCGCACCCGGTGAGGGCCAGTCCCAGGAGCCCGAGACCCGCGAGCGAGAGCACGCGGCGGCGGGACGGGCTGGCGGGCGGCGGGGTGTACGAGCTCACGGACGGATCACCTGGGGTCGGAGTCGGGACGGGTGGCGGGGCCCGGTCATTATGAACCGGGAAGCTGGTTGACCCCTGGGTAGAACTCGGCGGCCGGCTCGGTGTAGACCACGCGCGGACGGCGCCCGGCGTCGAGGTCGTCGAAGACGAGGGTGGTGAGCGAGGCCAGGTTGCACTGCCGCCGCCGGGGGTCGTGCGGCAGGGGCCTGCCCTCGGCGGAGCGCCGGGTGAGCCAGATGGGGAGCTGGTGGGAGACCAGCACGGCCTCGGCGGCGTCGCCGCCCTGCTCCACGGCGGCGTGCCCGGCGTCCAGGACGGCTTCGACCATGCGGGCGACCTGCTGACGGTAGGGCTCGCCCCACGTGGGGACCAGCGGGTTGCGCAGGTGCGGCCAGTGCCGGGGGTCGAGCAGCACCCGGGTGCCCACGTGCAGGCCCTCGAAGTGGTTGCGCGGCTCGATGATGCGCTCGTCCGTGTGCACCGGCAGATCCAGCTCGCGGGAGACCGGCGCGGCCGTCTCGCGCGCCCGCTGCAGCGGCGAGGAGACGAGATGCACGATCCGCGCGCCGTCGTTGACCCGCCGGGCGAGCTCGGCCGCCGCCGCCTCGGCCATCCGCGCCCCCAGCTCGGTCAGTCCGTAGCGCGGCAGGCGCCCGTAGACGAGCCGGTCGGGGTTGAGGACCTGGCCGTGGCGCAGCAGGTGGACGGTCGCGGAAGGCATGGTTCCCATGGTCCCAGACCCGGGGCGGAGCCCCAAAAACCGAAACGGCTCAGAGCGCCAGGCGCTCGCGCAGCAACCGGGTGAGCCGGCGCTCGTCGATCCGCCAGAAGTCCCGCGGCACGCCGTCCACGAGCACCACGGGGACCTCCTCGGCGTGGCGGCGGACCAGCTCGGGGTCCGTCTCGATGTCGACCTCCGACCACTCGAGTCCCAGGGCCCCGGTCACCCGGCTCACGGACGTCCGTGCGTCCTCGCAGAGGTGGCAGCCGGGGCGGGTGAGCAGGGTCACGGCGGGAGGCGTCGGGGAATTCATGACCTCATCGTACGGTCCGGCCGGACAGGGCCACGGCGCAGGCTCCACCCGCGGCACAGGACCCGGGAACGCCACGGGGCCGCCGTCCATGATGGACGGCGGCCCCGTGGCGCGGATCAGCGCCGGGTCACTTCTTGTTGCGGCGCTGGTGGCGGGTCTTGCGGAGCAGCTTGCGGTGCTTCTTCTTGGACATCCGCTTGCGGCGCTTCTTGATCACTGAACCCATAGGATCCCTCGCATCTTCATGTCTCGGTGGTGTCTCCTCGGCGCAACCGCGCAGGGGCGGCCACCGGGGATGCCGGCCCTCGGACGGTGACAGCCTGGCAAACGTTCACTGACACCCTACCGTCTCCCGGGGAAATTGCCGCACTCGCCGCGAACCGTGCGGCGCTCAGGCACTGCGGGGCACCTCAGCGGCCTCCCCGCCGGGCGGGTGCCCGGCGGCTCCGGGGCGCTCCTCGGACGTCCGTGGGGCGGCGAGCTCGGAGGGGGCGTCCGGCGCGGGGCCCGGGCTCCGCTGCTCCTGGTCCGGGTCCACCCCGGCCTCCCGGTACTGGTACTCGATGTGCTCCGCCACCAGCCGGGCCGCCAGGCGACGGTCCCCCGCCTCCAGCGCGGAGTAGATCGCCTGGTGCTCGGCGCGCAGCCGTTCCGAGGTGGCGCTCCACAGCGGCACGTGGCCCACCAGCGCCATCGTGTACTCGTAGATCGAGTCCCGCAACGACGACATCAGCGCGGAGACCACCGAGTTGCCCGCGGTCTTGCACAGGGCGATGTGGAAGCTGACCTCGAGGTGGTGGAAGTCCTTGAGGGACAGGTCCTCCTGGGCCATCTGCTCCAGCAGCGCGCGCAGCTCGGACATCGCCGGGTGCTGCGGGTCAGCGCGCTCCAGCGCCCACGTCTCCAGGAGCACGCGGGTCTGGACGATGTCCCTGAGCGGGTAGTCCGACGTGGCCATGTGCAGCTGGAGCGCCGGCCCCGCGGAGGCGGCCGGCTCCCGGACGAGCATGGGCAGGATCGACTTGCGCGGCCCGTCGAAGAGCCGCACGATGCCCTGTGCCTCCAGGGTCTTGAGCGCCTCCCGCATGGTGCTGCGGGACACGCGGTGGATCGCCGCGAGGTCGCGGTCCGAGGGCAGTTGTTGGCCCAGCACGAGGTGGCCGTCGAACAGCTCGTTCTCCAGCCACTGCAGGACCTGTCGATGCGTTGCCATAGTCACCAGGGTAGAGCCACCGGCGCCCCTCCGGGGGCGACCGGTGGTTCCGGACGTGTCGGCCGCGCGGTCGGGGTGCCCCGGCCGCGACGGAGGGCGGGCACGGGAGGGATCAGACGACGCCCTGGGCCAGCATGGCCCCGGCGACCTTCACGAAGCCGGCGATGTTCGCGCCCGCCACGTAGTTGCCGGGCATCCCGTAGTCCTCCGCCGTCTCGGCGCAGGTGTCGTGGATCGACGTCATGATCTGCCCGAGCCGCTGCTCGGTGTAGTCGAAGGTCCAGGAGTCGCGGGACGCGTTCTGCTGCATCTCCAGCGCCGAGGTGGCCACGCCGCCGGCGTTGGCGGCCTTGCCCGGTCCGAACAGCACGCCCGCGTCCTGGAACAGGCGGACGGCCTCGCTCGTGGCGGGCATGTTGGCGCCCTCCGCGACGGCCAGCACGCCGTTCTCGACGAGCTTCTTGGCGTGGGAGCCGTCCAGCTCGTTCTGGGTGGCGCACGGCAGGGCCACGGTGCCCGGAACCTCCCACACGGAGCCCTTGGCCACGAACCGCGCCCGGCCTCCGCGGCGTTCCGCGTACTCGCCGATCCGCGCCCGGTCCGCCTCCTTGACCTGGCGGAGCAGCTCCACGTCGATCCCGTCGGGGTCCACCACGTAGCCGCTGGAGTCCGACGCCGTGACGACCGTCGCGCCGAGCTTCTGGGCGCGGTCGATGGCCCAGGTGGCCACGTTGCCGGAGCCGGAGACCAGGACCGTCTGGCCGTCGAGAGACGTCCCGCGGGTGCGCAGCATCTCCTGCGTGAACATCACGGTGCCGAAGCCGGTGGCCTCAGGGCGCACCAGGGAGCCGCCCCAGGACAGGCCCTTGCCCGTGAGCACACCGGACTCGTAGCGGTTCGTGATCCGCTTGTACTGGCCGAAGAGGTAGCCGATCTCCCGTCCGCCCACGCCGATGTCGCCCGCGGGCACGTCCGTGTGCTCACCGATGTGCCGGTACAGCTCGGTCATGAAGGACTGGCAGAAGCGCATGACCTCCCCGTCGGAGCGCCCGCTCGGGTCGAAGTCGGAGCCTCCCTTGCCGCCGCCGATGGGCATGCCCGTGAGGGCGTTCTTGAAGATCTGCTCGAAGCCCAGGAACTTGACGATGCCCAGGTAGACGGAGGGGTGGAAACGCAGCCCGCCCTTGTACGGGCCCAGCGCCGAGTTGAACTCGACCCGGAAGCCCCGGTTGATGTGCACGCGTCCCTGGTCGTCGGTCCACGGGACGCGGAAGATGATCTGCCGTTCGGGCTCGCAGACCCGCTCGAGGACCGCGGCGTCGAGCAGCTCCGGGTGACGGGCCACCACTGGGCCCAAGGAGTCGAAGACCTCGTCCACGGCCTGGTGGAACTCCGCCTCACCGGGGTTGCGGGCCAGCACGGCCTGGCGGATGGGGTAAAGATCTTCGTGCACGGAGTTCCCTCTTCGTCGTCGGGTCGGGTCGGCGCAACGGTGTCCCACACCGGTGCAGCACACCATTGTGCCGCACGGGCACGACCCGTCAGCGCCGCCGGTGCCGCGGCCGGCGCCGGAAGCCCGGCAGGTTCGAGAGGATGCCGACCGCCCGGGCGCCCGCTCCCCGGCCCTCGCGCGGCGAGGAGTCCTCCACCGCACGGTCCGCGCCCAGCGGGACGAGCTGCTGCTGAGCGGGCACGGACGCCCCCGCCGCGTCCTGCAGGGGTGCGGGCTCGGCGGCGGGCTCGACGGGCTCGGACACCGGCTCGCCCCCGGTGGCGCCCGGCACCGCGAGCGGGGGCATCCCGGCCCGCTCTCCGGCGGCAGCACCGGGGTCCGCGGGGACGACGGGCCCGGCCGCGCCGCCCACGACCCCGTGCACCCACTCGGTCACCTCGGCCAGGGGCTCCGGGCGCACGGCGTAGAGCCGGCGCTGGCCCTGCGCCTCCATGGAGACCATGCCCGCCTCGCGCAGGATCTTGAGGTGCTTGGAGACGGTGGGCTGGGAGACGCCCAGTTCGGCCACGAGGTCGCCGACGGGCCTTTCGCCGTCCTTGAGCGCGGTGAGGATCCCCCGGCGGGTCTTGTCGGCTATCACCGCGAAAACGTCGTTGTTGCCCATCCGATCACTGTAAACGGGATGCGGTGGCCTGCCGGTCACCGGCACGTCCCCGCCGCGCGCACCGGGCTCAGACGCTATGGGTGTAGGCGGCGTCTGGGTCTTGTGGCCGGGGCCCCGCTTATGCAGAGTACGTGGATCACCCCGACCGGTCGGGGTCGGGGTGCCGACATGCATAGGAGGCCCCGGTGTTCACCGAGCGTACAAGTCTGGGACTGGATGTCCATGCCCGCAGCGTGAAGGCCTGCGCGATCGACAGCCTGACCGGCGAGATCATTCATCAGACCCTCAGCGCTGACACCGTCATGGTGGGCGAGTTCGTCGACGCTCTGGCCCGCGAGCACGGCCCCGTCCAGGTGACCTATGAGGCCGGACCGACCGGGTACGAACTCGCCCGCACCCTGATCGAGGCCGGCCACCGGGTCCAGGTCGCGGCGCCCTCGAAGCTGTTGCGGGCCTCCGGTGACAGGGTCAAGACCGACAAGAACGACGCGCTGCTGCTGGCCCGACTGGCCCGCAACGACGACATCATCGAGGTCACGATTCCCGACCGGTCCCGCGAGGTGGCACGGGACCTGGTGCGGGCCAGGGACGACGTGCGCCGGGACCTGATGAGCGCCCGTCACCGGCTGGGGAAGTTCCTCCTGCGCCACGGCCACGTCTACACCGGCGGCGAGGCGTGGAGCGGCAAGCACGAGGCCTGGATGCAGCAGATGGCCCGCCAGGACATCGCCGTGTTCGGCGAGGTCTCACGCATCGTGTTCGACGACTACCACGACGCGGTCGCCCACGCCCTGGCCCGCCGGTGCCGGTTGGACGCGCAGATCCTCCTGCTGGCCGAGGACTCCGAGTGGACCACGGTCACCCGGCGTCTGGCCTGCCTGCGGGGGATCTCGACCCTGACCGCGTTCTCTCTCGCGGTGGAGATCGGCGACTGGGACCGCTTCACGGGCCGGAACATCGCCTCATACCTGGGGCTGGTGCCCTCGGAGCACTCCTCCGGGCAAACCCGCTCCCAGGGCCAGATCACCAAGACCGGCAACGCCCACGCCAGGCGGTTGCTGATCGAGGCCGCCTGGCACCACAAGCCCCAGTACCGCCCGGGGAAGACGATGCGGGACCGGTGGGCCCTGGCACCGGCAGCCGTGGCCGAACGCGCCGATGCGGGCAACAGGCGCCTGCATCACCGCTGGAGCATGCTCAGCGAGCACAAGAAGCGTCACACGGTCGCGAACACAGCGATCGCCCGAGAGATGGCCGGCTGGTGCTGGTCGCTGGCGACCATGGACGCATGACCCACAGACCCGTTCACGGACCCGGCCACGGGAGATCTCCTGCGCGCCGCGCGCCGAGGAGACCAGCGATTCGACTGTGAGCAGTCACGAGATCCTCGTGGCCACGCTCGAGCTCAGACCAGCATCGCTCCTCGCGCCGAAACCAGCGTCATGCGGTAACCAACCCGCGGATATCAGACTGACCACGCGTCGAGACAACACGCCCGCAGAGATCACCCCAACCCCTCCATGAACGACGAAGCGGGGCACCCACCGATCAATGAGTGCCCCGCTTCACCCTGCCCTCTTGACAAGATCGACTACATATCAG
>NZ_JBISWL010000062.1:0-14265 GCF_044462265.1 Kocuria rhizosphaerae | reverse complement strand
TGGGGTTAGCCTCTTTTCGTGGACACCGAGATGGCGGGATTCGTTCCTGCCAGAGAGGATGTCCGCGTGGGACAGAGGAAGAAGTACACCCCGGAGTACCGCATCGAGGCGGCCCGGCTGGTGATCGATACTGGACGCTCGATCGCCGAGGTCGCTCGGGAGCTCGGCATCGGGGAGCAGCTGCTGGGCCGGTGGGTGAAAGCCGAGCGTGAGCGCACCGGGGCCACCGGGGCGCAGGAGCCGTTGACGGTCGATGAGCGGGCCGAGCTGGACCGGTTGCGCCGCGAGGTCTCCGAGCTGAAGCTGGACAACGAGTTCCTGGGAAAAGCAGCAGCCTTCTTCGCGTCGAAGCAACACCGCAAGAACGGTTTGAGCTGATGGACGCGGAGAAGGCCGACTTCGAGATCACCCGCATGGCCCGGCTGCTGGGGGTCTCCCGCTCGGGCTACTACGCCTGGGCGGCCCGGTGCGCGGCGGGGCCGGGCCCGCAGGCCATCCGGCGGGCCCAGGTCGATCAGGCCGTGCGCACCGCCCACGAGCATTCCGACGGGGTGGACGGGGCGCCGCGGATCACCGCCGCCCTGGCCCGGGGCGGGCTGGTGGTGAACCAGAAGACCGTGGCCGCCGCGATGCGCCGGCAAGGGATCGAAGGGATCAGTCCCCGCAAGTGGGCCCCGGTGACCACGATCCCCGGCACGGCCACGCACTCGATCCCGGACCGGGTGGAAGGCGCCTTCGACACTGGGAGCCTGGACGCGGTGTGGATCTCGGACATCACCTATCTGCGCACCGGTGAAGGGTGGCTGTACCTGTGCGTGGTCCGTGACGGGTGCTCACGAAGGGTGCTGGGCTGGGCGATGGACACCGTGCAGTCCACCGACCTGGTCGAACGCGCCGTGCGGATGGCCCACACCCTGCGCGGGGGTGTGCCGGCCGGTGTGGTGTTCCACGCCGACCGGGGCTGTCAGTACACCTCCGCCCAGCTGCACCAGGTGTGCCAGCAGCTGGACGTGCGCCAGTCGATGGGCCGCACCGGGGTGTGCTGGGACAACGCGATGGCCGAGTCGTTCTGGTCCACGCTCAAGACCGAGTTCTACGACCGGCGTACCTGGCCCACGCGGGACCAGGCCCGCCGTGAGGTCGCCCGCTGGATCGAGGTCGTCTACAACCGTCGCCGGCTGCACTCCGCGCTGGGCTACACCACCCCGGTCGAACACGAGCACGCCCTGCGGGCCGCCAGCACGCAGGCCACCGAAACGCGGCTCCAAGCCGCTTAGCACCGTGTCCACGATTTGCGGAGAACCCCACCCACACAAGGTAGAGCTGGGACCTGTCCTGTGAATCACTGAAGGGCACGGCGCAACGCAGGGGTCGCGAGGTGACGTCGGCCGCAACTCGACGTCCCGGCTGACGCCTCGACGGGGCAGTGAGTTCCTTCGCCGCGCTGACCCATACTGTGGCGGTTGAGGGGAGGAGCAACATGATTCCCACGATGATCGTCTTCGGCTTGGTGCTGGGCCGCTGGTGGAAGTCAGCACTCGTGGCATCCGCCGTTGTCTGGCCTGCCCTGCTCGTCGCCAGCGGCACCATGGGCCTGTCCGCTAACCTGCTGGGCGGCGCCCTGCTCGGGGTCCTCAACGCCGCGGTCGGGGTCACCGCGCATCAGGGCATCCTGCGGGTGGTCCGCCGAATCCGCAGAGACCCGCATCCCGTTGGCTGACATTGACGCACAGCTCCGGATCTCGCGCTGTCCGCGCCGTACGAGGCTGTCAGCGTGTTCTGATGACTTGCCCAGTGGCCGGCTGGCCGAGCCGGGACCGGCCGGGAGGATGGTCGGCAGAGGGGCACTGACGGGCGCGGCGCGGGCGGGGTGCCGGTTCAGTTCCCGGCGAGCTGGGGCAGCACCTCGGCCCCGAAGGCGTCGATGAACGCCTCCTGCTCCTGGCCCACGTGGTGCAGGTAGATCTCGTCGAAGCCGAGCTCGGCGTATTCGTGCAACCGCTCGACGTGCCGGCCCAGATCGGCGGAGACGTTGACCGCCCGGGCGATCTGCGTGTCCCCGACCTCCTCCTGGACCGCCTTGCGCTGGTAGTCGTGGGGCGAGGAGAGCTCCGCCATGGTGACGGGGTCGAAGACGTTGGTGCGCCACTGCTCGTGGGCGATCGCGCGGGCCTGCTCCGCGGACGGCGCCCAGCTCAGGTGCACCTGCAGGGCGGCCCGGCCGGTGCCGCCGCCCTCGTGCCAGGAGTCGAGCATCCGGCGCAGGTCCTCGAGGGGCTGGTTGACGGTGATGAACCCGTCGGCCCGGGGGGCGAAGCGGCGGACGGTCGTGGGCGTCAGCGCGGCCACGAGCAGGGACGGGGCGACCTCCGGCGGGTCCCAGACCCGGGCGCGGTCGGCGTGGACCGGTTCGGCGCAGGTCACCTCCTCGCCCGCGTGCAGGCGGCGGACGACGTCGAAGCTCGCCTCGAGGTAGCGCTGCCGCTGCTCCTTGGGCGGCCACTCGGGACTGACGGGCCGCTCGTTGAGCTTCTGTCCGCTGCCCAGGGCGGTCCACACCCGGCCGGGGAACATGCGGGCGAGGGTGGCCGTGGCCTGGGCGGTGACCACGGGGTGGTAGCGCCGGCCGGGGGCGTGCACGAAACCGAACGGCAGGTCCGTGGTGGCCAGGGCCGCGCCCAGCCAGGACAGGGCGAAGCCGGAGTGGCCCTGCCGCGGTGACCACGGCTCGAGGTGGTCCGAGCACATCGCGGCACGGAAGCCGGCCTGCTCCGCGTGCCGGACGTCACGCAGCAGCCGCTCGGGCGGGATCTGCTCGTGGGAGGCGTGGAAGCCGATCGTCGTCATGGGGCCCTCCGGTCGGGGTCGGGAACGGTGCGGAACGGGTGGGGACGGAGCGGAACAGGTCAGAGCAGGGCGTCGCCGCTCAGCGGGACCGCGGCAGGAGGTCCTCCGCGGGGGTGCAGAGGTTGCGCAGCTCACCGATGCCCTCGATCTCCGTGACGACCTCCTGCCCGTCCCGCAGCCAGATCCGGCGGGGCTTCTTGGCCAGGCCCACGCCGGCGGGCGTCCCGCAGGCCACGAGGTCCCCCGGCTCCAGCGTCAGGAACCGGCTGATGTACTCCACGAGCTGCACGGCGGAGAAGATCATCCGGTCGGTGCCGGAGTCCTGGTGGAGCACGCCGTCGACGCTGCAGCGGATCGCCAGCCCCGCCTCCGGGTCGATCTCGTCGGGGGTGACGACCACGGGTCCCACGGGGGTGGTCCGGTCGAAGTTCTTGCCCTGGAACCATTCGGAGGTCCGGCCCTGCCAGTCCCGCACCGAGATGTCGTTCATGATCGTGTACCCGGCGATCGCGGCCCGGGCCTGCTCGGGCGTGGCGTGGCGCACGGCCGTGCCGATCACGGCGGTGAGCTCGGCCTCCCAGTCGATCTTCTCGGACTCCTCGGGCATGGCGATGGGATCCATGGGGCCGATGAGCGCGGTGGCGTACTTCGCGAAGATCGTGGGGTGCTGCGGGATCTCCTGGCCGACCTCCTCCGCGTGGTCGTAGAAGTTCAGCCCGGCACACAGGATCTTGCCGGGCCGCAGCACCGGGGTCAGGAGCTCCTCGGAGGCAGGGGCGGGGCCCGGCTCCCCCGGCAGCCGGAGGTCGCCACCGGCGAGGAGGGCTCCGACGTCGGGAACGGGGAGGTAGACGGTCTCCCCCGCCTCCTGGCGGAAGGCCTGGGTGCCGCCGTCACGGGCCACGGTGCCGAGTCTCACGGGTGCCGCCTTTCTGCGCTGCGGGGCCCACCCGGTCCCGGGGGGCGGTCTCCGCTGTGGATCCTATGCGGCGATCCTAGTTGGGGCCCGTGCGGGCGCGCCCCTACGCGCAGCGCTCCACCTGGACCCCGGTGGAGCTCGTCGCCGCGAGCAGCCGCCAGCGCCCGGTGTCGAGGGTGTGGACGAGCTCGAGGGTCAGCAGCTCCGAACGGGCGCTGAGCCGCACCTGGACCCGCCACATCTGCTGGTCCACCGCGCCGATCCCCCGGTCCCGCGGCAGACGCGCGTCCTCGGCCCACCAGGCGCGGCGCTCGTACCAGCGGACGGGCTCCTGCGCCACCCGGTACACCCGCTCCCGCCAGCGCACGCTCACCGGCACCCCGGCGGCGTCGCACGCCACGTCGACGCTCTCCGTCAGAAAACCCACGACGGCTCCTCTCTCCCTCGGCCGGCGCCCGGCCCTCGGGTCGCCCTGTCCCCTGGAAGCTAGAACACGTGTACGACAGACTAATCCCCTGACGGTGCTCCAGGGAACACCTGTTCCACCGCGGGGGACGGCCGCGCCGGGTCCGGGAGCCCGCCGCGGGGCACCGACGCCCCGCGGCGGGGGAGCATGGACAAGGCCTGCGAAATGGATACGCTGAGACGACGGAGGGCTTGCCGCTCGCGACCCCCCGGGTGTCCCCTGTCCCTCTCGTCCGCCCCGCCGGAACAGCCGGCGTCGACATCACGGAGGCCTCCATGACCGGAACCATCACGCTGATCGCCCGCACCACGGAGAACACCAAGACCCCCTCCGTCACGCTGCGCCCGGCCCGGCCGGAGGACGCCGATCACCTCGCCCAGCTCTACTACTCCTCCTACGAGCAGGGAGGGGTGTCCAGCCTCGAGGAGGCGCGCGAGGTGATCCGAGGGGTCTTCGCGGACGAGTACGGGCCCTTCCTGCCGGAGGCCTCCCCCGTGGTGGTCGACGACGACGGCTCGGTCGTGGCCGCGGCCCTGGTCGTGTCCCGGCGGGTCGGCGACAACCTCCCCGACGCCCCGTACATCTTCGAGCTGTTCACCGCGGCCTCCCGCCGCCGCCAGGGCCTGGCCGAGCAGCTCGTGCGCTGCGCCATGAGCACCCTCTTCGACAACGGGTACGACCAGGTCTGCCTGCGCATCTCCGAGGACAACGCGGCGGCGCTCGCGCTCTACCTGACGCTCGACTTCAACCGCTGGACCCCCGAGACCGACGACGTCTGAGCGCACCCCCTCCCGGCACGGAACGGGGTGCGGCCACGCGGCCGGCCGGTCCGGCCCCGCTCAGAGCGAAAACTCCTCGCGGACCGGAGGCTCCGCGGCGACGTCGACGAACCGTGCCCACCTCGGGCGCACCGTGACGACCCGCGTGCTGGGCTTGCCCGTGGCACCCGGGTGACGGGACTCGAGCAGCTGCTCCGCGGCACGGGCGTCGGCGCCGTCGGGCAGGGCCGCCTCCCCCTCGAGCTGGAACTCCTGGCCCGCCCCGGAGACGACCACCAGGGAGACCCGCGGGTCGGCGAGGAGGTTCGCGTACTTGCGGCTGCGTTCGTTCGTGCCGAAGACCAGCCGGCCGTCCCCGAACGCGGCGAGATTCACCCACGCGGACTCGGGGCAGCCGTCCGCGCTGTTGGTCGCCACGACCCCGCCGCCGGAACGGCGGACGAAGTCGGCGACCCGTCGCGCCGGGTCGCTCAGAACAGGCTCCGCTGCGGCACCACGAGCTCCGGGGAGTTGTTGCGCACGTTGCCGACCGCGGGGTCCACCGGGTCGAGCACCCACCGGGCCGCCGTCCGGTGCGCCTCGGCCCGGACCATGTCCACGAGCTGCGGGGCCTCGTCCTCGCCCGGGCGCAGCCAGTCGGCAACGTGCTCGGGGGCCAGCGGGATCGGCATCCGGTCGTGGAGGTCGTGCAGCTCGGTGAGCACGGGGTGCTCCTCCGAGGGCTCCGGGGAGTCCGCGGTGAGGATCGAGCAGGACAGCAACCACGTGCTCCCCGCGCCGTCCCGGCCGGGGCGCAGGGCCGCGGACCGCAGCTCCGTGCCCTCGGGCACCTTCCACCACTCGTAGATCCCGGCGAACCAGATGTTCTCCGCCGGGTCCTCCGGGTGGATGTAGAACGGCTGCTTGCGCCCGCCCTTCCCCGGCTCCTTCTTCCACTCGTAGTAGCCGTTGGCCGGGACCGCGCACCGGCGGGCACGCACGGCCTTGCGGAAGGACGGCTTCTCGAGGACCGTCTCAGAGCGGGCGTTGAACATCTTCGACCCGACCGCCGGGTCCTTCGCCCACCCGGGAACCAGTCCCCAGCGGGCGACGTGGAGCTCGCGCACGAGCTCGCCGTCGTCGTCCCCGCCCACCAGGCGTTCCAGGACGATCGGCACGTCGGTGGTGGGCGCGGTGTTCCAGTTGGCCCGGAGCCGGTCCTGGTCGTCCTCGCCGAGGCTCTCGTCCGGGACGGCCCCGGTCGCGGCGACGAGGTCGCCCACGGCCCGGGCGATGACGTAGCGTCCGCACATCTGCTGCCTCCTTGCTCCGCCCGGCTGTCACCGGGCCTCAGTCGGTGAGCGGCCCGTAGCCGAGGTACTCCGAGTACATGCCGTACACCTTGCGGATCCCCCGCTCGACCTCGGCCACGGTGGTGCCCGGACGCAGGTCGTCGACGGCGCCGGCCGTCGCGGGGTCCCAGTCCAGGTCCAGGGCGGCGTAGACGTCGGTGAGCACCGAGCGGATGGGCTCGGACTGCTCGACGACCAGCACCGTGGAGAAGTACCACGCGCCCGCGACGACCCGCTGGGCGGTCCCGGCCAGTTTCACCCTCCGGCCCGGGGCGTCCGAGGACTCAGGGTAGGTCCCGTGCACGCTGTGCTCCCCGGCGCAGTACTCGCCGGGGATCTCCCCGACGTCGGCCTCGACCTCGAGCTCCTCCAGGGCGGCCACGATCATGTCGCCGAAGAGCCGGTAGCGGTCCTGGATGCCGGTGGTCGGGTCCTCGGCCGCCTCCAGGTGGTCCACGATCAGGCACCCGCCGTGGTACGCCGCGGCACGACCCCCGACCCGGCGGACCAGAGGCGTGAAGCCGCTCTCGCGGGCGGCGCGGGCGGCGGCGGCGAAGCCCGGGCGCAGCTCGTCCCGGCGGCCGAAGGCCACCGTGGGGGCCGGCTCGTAGAGGCGCAGCACGGGACCGGTGCCACGCACGTCGGCGAGGAGTTTCATGGCGCTCTCGTAGTCCTGCTGGGCGCCCAGGGACTCGCGCTGACGGTGAAGTTTCATGCTGCTCCCAGTCTAGTGGTCCCCGCTCCCCCGGCCCCTCCGGCCTGCGGGTCCGGGCGGTCCGGCGCCTTCCGGCCGGCACCGTCCGCCCGCACTGCTCAGCCCGCCGTGATCCCGCTGTCGTGGAACCACCGGCCCAGGGCCAGTGCGCTGACCTCGACCTTCTCGGACCACGCGAGGGCGGCCTCGTCGGCGGCGTCGGAGACGTGCTTGACCATCCGCAGCCGCACCCCCAGGTGCCGGCAGGCGACCGCGACGGCCCAGCCCTCCATGTCCACCAGGTCGGCCCGGACGGCCAGCGCGTCCCGGACCGCTCCGCCGGCCACGAAGGAGTCGCCCGTGGCGAGCACGAGACCGTGTCCGCCGAGCTCGATGACGTTGTCCACGGGGATCCCCGCCGCGCGCAGCAGCTCCTCGTCCACGTCCCGGTTGATGATCCGGGAGGGCTCGTGCACCCCGCTCAGCCCGTCCCGCAGGGCGCCGGCGCTGCCGATGTTGAGCACCGTGAGCTCGTCGCGGAGCACGGGGTCGGGACAGCGGGTGAGCACCGCCTCCGTGGTGCGCACGGCCGCGGCCGACATGCCGACACCGGTCAGCACCAGGTCGACGTCGTCCGGGAAGTACTTGGTCTCCAGGGGATGGGCGGCGAGCACGAGCAGTCGGGGCACCCCGCCACTCTAGCCGCCCTCAGCGGACCCCCCGCCCGGGCTGCCGGCTCCTCACCTGGCACACCGACTCCCCAGCTCCGCCGCCCGGAGCGTCGACTCCCCACCTGGCACACCGACTCCCCAGCTCCGCCGCCGCTCGGAGCGTCGACTCCCCAGCCGGTCGCCGCCCAAAACGTCGGTTCCCCAACTCGGTCGCGTCTCCCCAGGCGCGCGCGTGGGGGGATGCGACCGGATTGGGGAACCGGGCGGGGCTGGACCGTCAGGGTGGAGGAGGTGCCGGGCCGCACTGCACCGTCAGGGCTGCGCGGGTGCCGGGTCGGCTGGGGCGGGGCCGTGGCGGGGTGCGGAGGAGAAGAGTCCGGCGAGCAGGCGGTCCGACACGGCCTGCGCGTCGACGTCGAACGCGCCGCCGGTCACGAGCAGCTCGTCCGCTCCGGTGTCCTCGACCAGGCGGTCCAGTCCGTCCGCCACGTCCGCCGGGGTGCCGTGCACCGAGGCCGCGAGGGTCTGCTCGACCAGGCGCCGGGCGCGGGCGGGGAGCGCGTCCGGTGCTGTCGCCTCCGCCGGCTCCAGAGGCGGGAACGCACCGCGGGTCCGCGAGGCGGCCAGCGCCACGGCCTCGGGCAGGAGCAGCTCGCGGGCAGCCGCACGGCTCCGGGCGACGGCCACGTTCGCGGAGACCACCACGTGCGGGGCGGGCCACCACGACGACGGGCGGAAGAGCTCCCGGTAGCGCTCCAGTGCCGGGACGCGACCCGCGGCGTTCCGGCGGTGCACGGCCGGGCCGCCGAACACCACGGCGAGCCCCGCCCGCGCGGCGGTCTCGACCCCGGCAGCGGTGGCCAGGACGAAGACCGGCGTCGCGGCGTGGTCGCGGGGCCGGGCCGTCACGGCCGCGGTGCCGGAGAGGTGGGCGAGCAGCTCGTCCAGGTCCTCCTCGAAGCGTTCCGCGGCCGCGGGGCCGGTGCGCAGCGCACTCCGGACGGCCGGGGTGAAGCCCAGCGAGCGGCCCACGCCGAGGTCGATCCGTCCCGGATGCAGCGCCTCGAGAGTGGCCGCCTGCTCGGCGACCACGATCGGCGGGTGGTTCGGGAGCATGATCCCGCCCGAGCCGACGCGGATCCGGCGGGTCCGGGCCGCGACGGCGGCCATCAGCACGGCCGGCGCGGAGCCCGCGATGCCGGGCACGCCGTGGTGCTCGGCCAGCCAGAAGCGGTGGTAGCCCAGCTCCTCGGCGTGTCCGGCACGCTCGAGGACGCGGGCGAGGGCCTCGGCCTCCGTGGACCCGTGCCGGGAGTTCGCGCGCTCGAGGAGGGAGACGGGGACGTCGGCGAGGGGCATGGTCCGCACAACGGCCGGACCGGCCCGCGCATTCCGAGGTGGTCCCGTGGTGCTGCGGCCCCGTGGTGCTACGGCCCCGTGGTGCTACGGCCCCGTGGTGCTACGGCCCCGTGGCGCTGCGATCCCGTGGTGCTACGGCCGCGCCCTGATCTCGATCCGCCCGTCCTGGACGCGGGTCTCGTAGGCGGGCTGCCGGGCGGTCGCGGGCCCGCGCACCACGGAGCCGTCGGCCAGCCGGAAGGTGCTGCCGTGCCACGGGCACGTGACGCAGCCGTCCGCGATGGTCCCCTGGTCCAGGGGCCCGCCCATGTGGCTGCAGACGCTGTCCAGCGCGTCGACGCGGCGCCCCTGCCGCACCAGCAGGACGGTGACCTTGCCGGCGGCCACGGTGCGGTGCCCGCCGTCGGGCAGGTCGGTCTCGGCGAGGACGTCCGTCCACCGGGAGGGCCCGCGCCGCCAGGCGGTGCGGTTGACGCCGACGCCCCGGATGTAGCTGAGATGCCCGCCGAGGTATCCCCCGGCCGTCACGGCGCCGAACCCGGCCAGTCCGAGTATCCGACCGCCGTCGCGGTGACCCCCGGCCCGTGCTGCGAGGGAGGCGGTGTAGAGGACGAGGGCGGTGCTGTTGGCGGCCGCGTGCACCAGTCCCAGGCGCCGGTCGGCCCCCTGGGTGCCGGACCAGTCGTGCCACCCGGTCACAGCCGTGGGCACGGCCGCCGCGATCCCGGTGCGTACGAGCAGGTCGGCGGCCGGGGCCGCGGGGCGCCCGCCCACGAGGTCCAGCACACCGGCCATGGTCCAGGCGCCGATGGTCACGTCCGTCAGCAACGGGTGGAGGGGGTGGCCGATGACGGCGCCGCTGAGCACGTTGCGCACCACCGTCGGCCGGACCGCCCGGCCGACGCCGTCGGCCAGGGGCCGGGCCACGCGGTCGAGGGCCTTCCAGCGCTCCGCGCGCCGCACCAGATCGTCGAGCACTCTCATGGCCGCCTCCTCCGTGACCGTCCCGGGCGCCGTTGCCCGGAGCGGCCAGTGTCCCACCGCCCCACGGGCGGAACAAGGATCCGCCCCTGCGTGACGACCTGGCCCGTGGGTGACGGGCCCCGTGCGTGACGGGCCCATGGGGGACGAGCCCCGTGCGTGGCGACCGGGCCCGTCGGGGATGGGCCCCTGTGCGTGACGGCCGTGGCCGTGGGTGACAAGTCCCCGTGCGCGCCGTGCCCACGGGTGAGAGTCCCCGTGCTCGGCGTCGGGCCGCTCAGCAGGCCCGCTCGAGGGCCTCCTCGGCGGCGACCCAGCCGAGCATGGCGCACTTGACGCGGGCCACGAACCGGGACACCCCGGCGAAGGCGGCGGCGTCGCCCAGGACCTCCTCGTCCGGCGCCACGGTCCCGCGGGAGCGCAGCAGCTCCCGGAACGCGTCGATCTGCGACTGCAGCTCCCCGCGCGTCAGCCCGCCGGCGGTCTCGGCCAGCACGGAGGCCGCGGCCATCGAGATCGAGCAGCCCTCCCCCTCCCAGGTGAGGCGCTCGACCACGGGTTCCGCGCCGGCCTCCGGATCCCCGGGGGCGAGCTCCACCCGCACGGTGATCTCGTCCCCGCAGGTGGGGTTGTACTGGTGGGACTCCCCCGTCCCGTGCCCGGCCACCGGCTCGGCGAGGCCCTCCCCGGACCGCCTCTTCGCGTGGTCGAGGATGACCTCCTGATAGAGACCGTCGAGCGCGCTCATGCCGTCCTCCTCGAACGTCGCGGATCCGCGGCCACGGGCTCAGCCCGCCACGCGGAAGTAGGAACGGACGCCGGCGAGCTCGGCCAGGAACCGGTCCACGTCATCGGTGGTGTTGTACAGGTACGCACTGGCGCGCGTGGAGGCGGTCAGCCCCAGCGCCCGGTGCAGGGGCTGGGCGCAGTGGTGGCCCACCCGCACGGCCACGCCGGCGACGTCGAGCACCTGCCCGACGTCGTGGGCGTGCACCCCTTCCACGTCCACGGCCGCCAGCCCCACGCGCTCGGTCCCCGGTGGTGGGCCGATGAGCCGGACTCCTTCCAGCTCGGCGAGTCCGGCGGCCAGTCGCTGCCCGAGCTCCCGCTCGTGGGCGGCGACGCGGTCCATGCCCACGCCCTGCAGGTACCGCACCGCCTCGGCCAGCGCCACCGCCTGCGCCACGCGCTGGGTGCCGGCCTCGAAGCGGGTCGGGGCGGGCAGGTAGCGAGCGGACTCCATGGTGACCTTGGTGATCATGGAGCCGCCGGTGAGGAACGGGGGCATCGCGTCCAGCAGCTCGCTCCGTCCCCACAGGGCCCCGATGCCGGTGGGGCCCAGCATCTTGTGCCCGGAGAACACGGCCAGGTCCACCCCGAGGGCGGGCAGGTCCACGGGCAGGTGCGGGACCGACTGGCAGGCGTCCAGCACGGTCAGCGCGCCCACCTCGCGGGCCAGCGCCGCGAGCGCGGGGACGTCGGTGATCGCCCCGGTGACGTTGGAGACGTGCGTGAACGCCAGCACGCGGGTTCGCTCCCCGACCACCTGCTGGGCCGCGGCCAGGTCCAGGGCCCCGGCGTCGTCGACGGGGATCCAGCGCAGCGTGGCCCCGGTGCGCGCGGCCAGCTCCTGCCACGGGATGAGGTTGGCGTGGTGCTCGGCCTCGGTGGTCACGATCTCGTCCCCGGGACCGAGCCGGAACCGGGCCGCCTGCTCGCCCCCGCGACCGGCGGAGGCGTTGGAGAAGGCGTAGGTGACGAGGTTGAGCGCCTCCGTGGCGTTCGACGTCCACACCAGTTCCCGCTCGGTGCCGCCCACGAATCCGGCCACCGTGCGGCGGGCCTCCTCGTAGGCGTCGGTGGCCGCCACCGCCAGGGAGTGCGCCCCGCGGTGGACCGCCGCATTGCGGTGCAGGTAGAACTCCCGCTCCGCGTCCAGGACGGCCAGCGGTTTCTGCGAGGTGGCCCCCGAGTCCAGATAGACCAGCGGGCCGTTCCCCGTGACCGCGGCGGTCAGCAGCGGGAAGTCCTCCCGGATCCTGCGCACCTCGGCGTCGGTCAGCGTGCTCACGTGGTGTCCTTCCATGGTTCGGAACTCTACTGCCCGCGCCTGGGCACGGCCCGGGTGGGCGAGGACAGCGGTCTCCGCGCTTCTCGCGGACCGGCGTCGGGGCCGGTCAGCGGTGGCGCGGGCGCAGGTAGGTGTTGCCGTCGGCGTCCTTCTCGACCACGAACTCCTCCTGCAGGTCCTGGTACCACTGCCGGGTCTGCTCGGTGGGCTGGTCCTGGCCCCGCAGGTCGCGGCGGCTGCGGGCGGCCGGTCCGTAGAAGCGCATCGCGAAGTCGTCGAAGCGGCGGAACAGGCTGCGGCGTGGAGGGTCGTCGGGGTGCTGTGGCATGGCGTCCTTCGGTCGGGGACCGCCCGTGCGGGGCGGTGGTGCGGCTGTGGTGGTGCAGCGGCAGGTGGCGACGCTCGAGGGATCGGCTCCCGGCCCGCCCACGGTGGCCGTCCCCTCCATTGTCCCTCCCCGCGCCGCGCGTGTTGCACACGAGGCCGCCGCACAGGGGCGTCCTGGGTCTCCGGGACTTTTCCGGGGGATCCGCCGCCCTGTCGGCCCTTCTTCCGGTCGTTCTGCAGGAGTTCTCACGGCTCCTCCGCGGCGTCGGGGCCCCCGTGGGGCACTCCGGGGCCGTGCCGCCGCCTCGGCATCGACGACCCTGGTGGCCGGCGCGTTGCGGACGTAAACTCAAGGGGTCACAGCTGTTGCTTCTGAGCACCCGGGCCTCGGCCCCGGTGCCACCGGTCTCCCCGGTGAGGAAGCACGCACCGGGGAGACGTCGCCGGCCGACCGGGGGGTCGACCGACCTCACCGGCACGCGCCCACCGGCCCGCGCCGTCGAACCACCTCTGTCGCATCGGGGCACTGCACCATGAAACACTCACTTCTCTCCCGCATCCTCACCGGAGCCTCGGTGACGGTGCTCGCCACCACCGGCATCGCCATGGGCGGGGCGGCCAGCGCCGCGACCGCCCAGTCGATGTTCTCCTACGCCCAGGGCTGGCGCGTGGACCAGCACGTGCGGGAGCTCGCCGACGTCAACGGCGACGGCCGGGCCGACGTCGTCGGCTTCGGCAACACCGGCGTCCAGGTCGCCTTCGGCCAGGCCAACGGCACCTTCGGCACCCCCAGGATGAGCCTGCGCAACTTCAGCGCCGCCCAGGGGTGGAGCAACCAGCGGCACGTGCGCACACTGGCCGACGTCGACGGCGACCGTCGTGACGACATCGTGGGCTTCGGCGACGGCGGCGTCTACGTGGCGTACTCCCAGGGCGACGGCAGCTTCACCGCGCCGGAGCTGAAGGTCCGCGACTTCGGCTGGAACCAGGGCTGGCGGGTCAGCCAGCACCCGCGCATGCTGGCCGACCTCAACGGCAACGGCACCGACGACGTCGTCGGCTTCGGCTACTCGGGGGTGACCATCTCGCACGGCCTGTCCAACCGGACGTTCCTGGGCACGGGCAAGCGCATCGACAGCTTCGGGTACAACCGCGGCTGGCGGGTGGATGAGCACCCGCGGATGCTCGCCGACGTCGACGGCAACAGCACCGCCGACATCGTGGGCTTCGGCGACGGCGGCACGTGGGTCGCCTACTTCTCGGCACTGGGCGACACGTTCACCCAGCCCGAGCTGGAGATCCGCAACTTCGGCACCGAGCAGGGCTGGCGCGTCGGGCAGCACCCGCGGATGCTCGCCGACGTGAACATCAACCCGGCGGGCAACGCGGCGGCCGACATCGTCGGCTTCGGCTATGCCGGGGTCTCGGTGGCGTACTCGCTGAACGCGGGCAACTACACCGGCGTCGCCGTGCGGTCGAACGACTTCGGCCAGCTCCAGGGGTGGCGGGGCGACCGTCACCTGCGCACGCACGGGGACATCAACGTGGACGGCATCCAGGACCTCGTGGGCTTCGGCAACGCCGGTGTCTACGTGGCCCACGGCCAGGCGAACAACACCTTCGGGCCGACCTACCTGAAGACGGCCTCGTTCGGCTGGAACGACGGATGGACCGAGGACCGCTACCCGCGGCTGCTCGGCGACGTCAACGGCGACGGCCGCGACGACGTCGTCGGCTTCGGGCACTCGGCCACGTACGTGCAGCTCTCCTGATCCGGCCGGGCCGGCGCCGCGCCGGACCGGTCCACGGAGTCGCCCCCG
>NZ_JBISWL010000061.1:0-3253 GCF_044462265.1 Kocuria rhizosphaerae | reverse complement strand
CGGGGGCGACTCCGGTCCGGGCGGTCCTCAGCTCACGCCCGGCCCGGGCGGGCCCGCGCCGCGGCGACCACGTCGACCACGTCGCCGAACAGCGGGTGGCCCGGCTCCACTCCCGTCAGCCGCGCGGCCAGCTCCTCGTCCGGCTGCGGGCCGGCGAGCAGCTCGGCCAGGGTCCGGGCCTCGGCGTCGTCGGGGTCGTCGAAGCGCAGGGCGGCGGCCATCGCCTCCAGCAGCGCCTCCCGGCCCATGCCCCGCTCCGCGAGCTCGGCGGCCGGACCGGTGAAGCGCTCGTGGCGGCCGAGCTTGCGCAGCGGAGCGCGGCCCACCCGCTCGACCGTGTCCGGCAGCTCGGGGTTGGCGAAGCGGGCCAGGATCCTGTCCACGTAGGCCTGCTGATCGGCCGGGTCGAAGCCGTGCTTGGCCACGAGCAGGGCCTTGGTCTCGGCCAGGACCGCCCCGACCCGCTCACGGACCTGCGGGTCGGCCAGGGCCTCGGCGATCCTGTGCCTGCCGGCCGCCCTCCCGAAGTAGGCCGCGGCCGCGTGCCCGGTGTTGACCGTGAACAGCTTCCGCTCGATGTAGGGGCCCAGCGACCCCACCCAGGTGACCTCGGGGATCTCCGGCACGGCGTCGCCGAACGGGCCCCGCTCGATCGCCCACTCCAGGTAGGGCTCGACCCGCACGTCCAGCCCGGACCCCGGGGCCTGGTCGGGCACGATCCGGTCCACGGCCGTGTTGGCGAACACCGCCCGAGCGTCGACGGCCGCGTCGTCCAGGCCCAGGGCCCGGGCTGCCGTGCGCACGTGCTGCTCGAGCAGGTCGGTGGCGTTGATGGCGTTCTCGCACGCCATCACCGCCTGGCGGGGCGAGCCGTCGGGGCGGGCCGCCAGGCCGGCGGCGATGGCGGGGGCCAGGAACTTCAGCACGTTCGGGCCCACGGCCGTGGTGACGACCTCGGCCCGGGAGAGGTGCTCCACGAGACCCGGCTCGTCCGTGGCGGAGTTGACGGCCCTGTAGCCCTCGACGACGTGGTCCCGGCCGCCCTCGCCGGCCTCGTGGACGGTGTAGGCGGGAGTCGTGGCCAGTGCGTCGATCAGCGGGGCCGCGACGTCGGCGAAGACGACCTCGTAGCCGGCCTCGTGGAGCAGGAGCCCCACGAAGCCGCGGCCGATGTTGCCGGCCCCGAAGTGCACCGCGGTGCTCATGCGTTCACCGTCCCGAAGACCTCGAGGACCTCGTCCACCGTGCGGGCCGCCTCGAGCCGCGCCACCTGCTCCTTGTCCCCGAAGACCTTGGCGACCTGCGCGAGGATGCCCAGGTGCTCCTTGCCCTTGCCGGCGATGCCGATGACGAACCGCACCTCCTTGCCGTTCCAGTCGACGGGCTCGGCATAGCGGGTGAACGTCACGGCGGAGGAGCGGATGTGGTCCTTCGCCGCGTTGGTGCCGTGCGGGATGGCCAGCCCGTTGCCCATGTAGGTGGTCACCGACTCCTCCCGCTCGTGCATGGACGCGACGTACGCCTCGTCCACGGCGCCGGCCTCCAGCAGCAGGCGCCCGGCTCCGTCGATGGCGCCGTCCCGGTCGGTGGCGCGGCCGGCGAGGACCACGGACTCCGGGCGCAGCACCTGGGGCTCCGCCGCGGCGGTGCACGTGCGGGTGGCCTCGCCCCTGGCCCCGCCGCCGTCCTCGGCCTCCGGGGCGGAGTCGGCTCCGCCGCTGGTGCCGATGGTCGCGGGAGCCTCGACCCCGCCGGACGCCCCGGTGGCCTGGGCCTCGAGGGCCTCGACGATCTCGTCGTAGCGGGGGCTGCCCATGAAGTTGTCCACCGTCACGACCTGCGCGCCGGGCACCTTCGGCCGGGCCCGGGTCGCGAGGTCCTGGTGGACGACGACGATGTCGAAGTCGTCGGTGAGGTTGGCGATCGAGGCGTTGGTGACCTTCACGTCCTCGAAGCCGGCCGCCCGGACCTTGTTGCGCAGCACCGAGGCGCCCATGGCGGAGGAGCCCATCCCGGCGTCGCAGGCGAAGACGATGTGGCGGACCGGAGCGCCCTCGGCCAGCGCCCGGGCGCTGTCGCCGCCGGTGTCCGCGCCCCCGCTGGAGCCCAGGACGGCGGAGGAGACGGTGGACTTCTTGCCCTTCATCGACTCCATGCTCGCGGTCGCGGCCGCCAGGTCGCCCTCGCCCCTGTCCCGGGAGGCCTTCAGGATCACCGAGGCCACCACGAAGGACACCGCCGAGGCCACCACCACCGCCAGCACCACCCCCACATAGGAGTCCGAGGCCGTCTGGGCCAGCACCGCGATGATCGACCCCGGCGCCGCCGGAGCCCGCAGCCCCGCCCCGAAGACCGTCAGCGTGAAGATCCCGCTGGCCCCACCGGCGATCGCGGCCAGGATCAACGCCGGCTTCATCAGCACGTAGGGGAAGTAGATCTCGTGGATCCCCCCGAAGAAGTGGATCAGCGCCGCCCCCGGGGCGCTCGCCCGGGCCGCCCCCCGCCCGAAGACCATGTACGCCGCCAGGATCCCCAGCCCCGGACCCGGATTGGCCTCCAACAGGAACAGGACGGACTTGCCCTGCTCCAACGCCTGGGTGGTGCCCAACGGGGTGAGGATCCCGTGGTTGACCGCGTTGTTCAAGAACAGCACCTTCGCCGGCTCGATCAGGATCGAGGTCAACGGCAGCAACCCCCGCGAGACCAAGAACTCCACCGCCGCCGCGGCCGCCCCGGAGAACACCAGCACCGCCGGACCGATCACGAAGAACCCCACACTGGCCATCAGCGCCCCCACGATCCCCGCGGAGAAGTTGTTCACCAGCATCTCGAAACCGGGCTTGATCTTCCCGTCCCAGATCCCGTCGATGCGCTTCATCAACCACGCCGTGGCCGGGCCCATCAGCATCGCCCCGATGAACATCGGGATGTCCGCCCCCACGATCACCCCCATCGTGGCGATCGCCCCCACCACACCACCACGCACGTCATAGACCATCCGCCCACCCGTGTAGGCGATCAGCAACGGCAGCAAATACGTGATCATCGGGCCCACCAGACCCGTGTGCGGATCCCCCGCCGCGTCCTCCCCGAACCCGCCCAAGGGCCCGAACGGGGTGAACCCCGCCTCGATGAAGAACGCCGTGATCAGCCCCCAGGCGATGAACGCCCCGATATTGGGCATGATCATCCCCGACAGGAACGTCCCGAAACGCTGCACATGCGCCCGCGCCGCGGACGACCGCCCACCCGC
>NZ_JBISWL010000060.1:0-15749 GCF_044462265.1 Kocuria rhizosphaerae | reverse complement strand
GGTGGCCGCCCCTGGGCGGGGCGGTATTCGGTTGTCGGGTTCCCGCTGCCCACCCCTTTGGGGGGTGGGGGGTTGTTGGCTGGGAGCCGTACAGTGGACGCGGTGTTCTGGAAGGACCCTCCCCCGCGCGGTGGCGGGGTGGGTGTGGTGTAAGTTGTCGGCCTATTAGTACCGGTCGGCTGCACACGTCGTTGGTTCGTGCTTCCACCTCCGGCCTATCAACCCAGTGGTCTCGCTGGGGGCCTCTCGCACCACGGGGGTGCGTGGAAATCTCATCTCGAAGCGAGCTTCCCGCTTAGATGCTTTCAGCGGTTATCTCTTCCGAACGTAGCGAAGCAGCGGTGCACCTGGCGGTACAACTGCCATACCAGAGGTTCGTCCGTCCCGGTCCTCTCGTACTAAGGACAGGTCTTCTCAAATTTCCTGCGCGCGCAGCGGATAGGGACCGAACTGTCTCACGACGTTCTGAACCCAGCTCGCGTACCGCTTTAATGGGCGAACAGCCCAACCCTTGGGACCAACTCCAGCCCCAGGATGCGACGAGCCGACATCGAGGTGCCAAACCATGCCGTCGATATGGACTCTTGGGCAAGATCAGCCTGTTATCCCCGAGGTACCTTTTATCCGTTGAGCGACGGCCATTCCACAATGTACCGCCGGATCACTAGTCCCGACTTTCGTCCCTGCTCGAGCTGTCGCTCTCACAGTCAAGCTCCCTTGTGCACTTACACTCGACACCTGATTGCCAACCAGGCTGAGGGAACCTTTGGGCGCCTCCGTTACTCTTTAGGAGGCAACCGCCCCAGTTAAACTACCCATCAGGCACTGTCCCTGACCCGGATCACGGGCCGAAGTTAGATGTCCAGAGTGACCAGAGTGGTATTTCAACGTTGACTCCACGAACACTGGCGTGCCCGCTTCACCGTCTCCCACCTATCCTACACAAGCCACACCGAACACCAATACCAAACTATAGTAAAGGTCTCGGGGTCTTTCCGTCCTGCTGCGCGTAACGAGCATCTTTACTCGTACTGCAATTTCGCCGAGTTCATGGTTGAGACAGCGGGGAAGTCGTTACTCCATTCGTGCAGGTCGGAACTTACCCGACAAGGAATTTCGCTACCTTAGGATGGTTATAGTTACCACCGCCGTTTACTGGGGCTTAAATTCTCCGCTTCGCCGTGAGGCTGACGGGTCCTCTTAACCTTCCAGCACCGGGCAGGAGTCAGTCCGTATACATCGTCTTGCGACTTCGCACGGACCTGTGTTTTTGATAAACAGTCGCTTCCCCCTGGTCTCTGCGGCCCTTGCCCGCTCCCACCAGCATGTGGTGCTCACGGTCCGGGCCCCCCTTCTCCCGAAGTTACGGGGGCATTTTGCCGAGTTCCTTAACCATGATTCTCTCGATCGCCTGGGTATTCTCTACCTGATCACCTGTGTCGGTTTGGGGTACGGGCGGCTGGAACCTCGCGTCGATGCTTTTCTCGGCAGCATAGGATCACCGAATCCCCCCACGGATGGGGGTCCCGTCACGTCTCAGGCCGTGTGACCCGCGGATTTGCCAACGGGTCGCCCTACACGCTTGGACCGGGTCTACCATCGCCCGGCTCGGCTGCCTTCCTGCGTCACACCTGTTAATACGCTTACCTCCCCGGTTCAGGTCCCACGCTCCCCGACACCGGCCCCGGCCAATGGCCGGCACCAGGTGCGGTTCGGGTGGTTAGTGTCCCCGGTTCGGTAGGGGCGGTTCTTCGCCGGTACGGGAATATCAACCCGTTGTCCATCGACTACGCCTGTCGGCCTCGCCTTAGGTCCCGACTGACCCAGGGCAGATTAGCTTGACCCTGGAACCCTTGATCATCCGGCGGACGGGTTTCTCACCCGTCTTTCGCTACTCATGCCTGCATTCTCACTCGTGTGGGCTCCACCACTGGGTCACCCCGCAGCTTCACCGCCCACACGACGCTCCCCTACCCATCGCACCACCTGAACCGGACCCCGAAGGACCCGGTTGGGTATCATTGGTGCAATGCCACAACTTCGGCGGTGTACTTGAGCCCCGCTACATTGTCGGCGCGGAATCACTTGACCAGTGAGCTATTACGCACTCTTTCAAGGATGGCTGCTTCTAAGCCAACCTCCTGGTTGTCTGAGCAACTCCACATCCTTTCCCACTTAGCACACGCTTAGGGGCCTTAGTTGGTGGTCTGGGCTGTTTCCCTCTCGACTATGAAGCTTATCCCCCACAGTCTCACTGCTGCGCTCTCACTTACCGGCATTCGGAGTTTGGCTGACGTCAGTAACCTTGTAGGGCCCATCGGCCATCCAGTAGCTCTACCTCCGGCAAGAAACACGCAACGCTGCACCTAAATGCATTTCGGGGAGAACCAGCTATCACGAAGTTTGATTGGCCTTTCACCCCTACCCACAGCTCATCCCCTCCATTTTCAACTGAAGTGGGTTCGGTCCTCCACGCGCTCTTACACGCGCTTCAACCTGGCCATGGGTAGATCACTTCGCTTCGGGTCTAGATCACGCCACTCACTCGCCCTGTTCAGACTCGCTTTCGCTACGGATACCCCTCACGGGTTAACCTCGCGACGTAACACTAACTCGCAGGCTCATTCTTCAAAAGGCACGCCGTCACCCCGAAAGGCTCCGACGGATTGTAGGCACACGGTTTCAGGTACTGTTTCACTCCCCTCCCGGGGTACTTTTCACCTTTCCCTCACGGTACTGGTCCGCTATCGGTCATCAGGTAGTATTTAGGCTTACCAGGTGGTCCTGGCAGATTCACACGGGATTTCTCGGGCCCCGTGCTACTTGGGAACGCGCACCGCGCGGCAGCAACGATTTCGTCTACGGGACTCCCACCCTCTACGGCCCGGCACTCACACCGGTTCGACTATCGCCCTGCACTCACACGCCCGGGCCGGCAGACCCGGGACGACACGCCCCACAACCCCGATGATGCAACCCCTGCCGGGTATCACACACCACCGGTTTGGCCTCTTCCGCGTTCGCTCGCCACTACTGACGGAATCACTGTTGTTTTCTCTTCCTGTGGGTACTGAGATGTTTCACTTCCCCACGTTCCCTCCACGCACCCTATGAATTCAGGTACGGGTCACCGCACATGACGTGCGACGGGGTTTCCCCATTCGGAGACCCTCGGATCACAGCTCGTTTATCAGCTCCCCGAGGCTTATCGCAGATTACCGCGTCCTTCATCGGCTCCTGATGCCAAGGCATCCACCGTGCGCCCTTAAAAACTTGCCACATGATCACAGAACACACCGGGACCACCACCACCACCCCCCGTTCACAGGAGGCGACGACGACGGACCCCGGCGATCAATCACGGACGCACCACCCCACCCGAAGGCAGGACAGGCGTCCACAAAGATGCTCGCGTCCACTATACAGTTCTCAAACAACAACCCGCACACCCCACACACAGGCGGACAGCGCGGGGAACAACCCCCACACCACCCACCGGCAGAGCGCCGGGAACCACAGAAACACCACACCACCACCCCCACCAGGACCCCCGCACGCAAACCACGCACGAGACACCCCACCAGGGACAGGGCCTGTTGCCTCAGGACCCAACAGTGCGCCACGGACCACACCCACCACCCGGAACCCGCTCTTCCACCACCACCACGCGCCGAAGCACGGGCAGCAGGTACTGGGACGGACCCCGGGCCGGCACCCGACACCCCAGGAAGGACGAACCCCCCAGGACACCGGCGATGCGGCCACTTGCTCGTTGACATTCCACCCATGAGCACACCCCACCAGCACCACGCACGGGCACTGAGGCAGGGGCGACCACCACACGGCGGCCAACGGCTCCTTAGAAAGGAGGTGATCCAGCCGCACCTTCCGGTACGGCTACCTTGTTACGACTTAGTCCCAATCGCCAGTCCCACCTTCGACGGCTCCCTCCCCGAGGGGTTAGGCCACCGGCTTCGGGTGTTACCAACTTTCGTGACTTGACGGGCGGTGTGTACAAGGCCCGGGAACGTATTCACCGCAGCGTTGCTGATCTGCGATTACTAGCGACTCCGACTTCATGAGGTCGAGTTGCAGACCTCAATCCGAACTGAGACCGGCTTTTTGGGATTAGCTCCACCTCACAGTATCGCAACCCTTTGTACCGGCCATTGTAGCATGCGTGAAGCCCAAGACATAAGGGGCATGATGATTTGACGTCATCCCCACCTTCCTCCGAGTTGACCCCGGCAGTCTCCTATGAGTCCCCACCATCACGTGCTGGCAACATAGAACGAGGGTTGCGCTCGTTGCGGGACTTAACCCAACATCTCACGACACGAGCTGACGACAACCATGCACCACCTGTCCACCGACCCCGAAGGGAAACCCCATCTCTGGAGCGGTCCGGCGGATGTCAAGCCTTGGTAAGGTTCTTCGCGTTGCATCGAATTAATCCGCATGCTCCGCCGCTTGTGCGGGCCCCCGTCAATTCCTTTGAGTTTTAGCCTTGCGGCCGTACTCCCCAGGCGGGGCACTTAATGCGTTAGCTACGGCGCGGAGAACGTGGAATGTCCCCCACACCTAGTGCCCAACGTTTACGGCATGGACTACCAGGGTATCTAATCCTGTTCGCTCCCCATGCTTTCGCTCCTCAGCGTCAGTAACAGCCCAGAGACCTGCCTTCGCCATCGGTGTTCCTCCTGATATCTGCGCATTTCACCGCTACACCAGGAATTCCAGTCTCCCCTACTGCACTCTAGTCTGCCCGTACCCACTGCAGACCCGGGGTTGAGCCCCGGGCTTTCACAGCAGACGCGACAAACCGCCTACGAGCTCTTTACGCCCAATAATTCCGGACAACGCTTGCGCCCTACGTATTACCGCGGCTGCTGGCACGTAGTTAGCCGGCGCTTCTTCTGCAGGTACCGTCACTCTCGCTTCTTCCCTACTGAAAGAGGTTTACAACCCGAAGGCCGTCATCCCTCACGCGGCGTCGCTGCATCAGGCTTCCGCCCATTGTGCAATATTCCCCACTGCTGCCTCCCGTAGGAGTCTGGGCCGTGTCTCAGTCCCAGTGTGGCCGGTCACCCTCTCAGGCCGGCTACCCGTCGTCGCCTTGGTGAGCCATTACCCCACCAACAAGCTGATAGGCCGTGAGCCCATCCAAAACCAGTAAAACCCTTTCCACCACACACCATGCGGTGCCCAGTAGTATCCAGTATTAGACCCAGTTTCCCAGGCTTATCCCAGAGTCAAGGGCAGGTTACTCACGTATTACTCACCCGTTCGCCACTAATCCACCCAGCAAGCTGGGCATCATCGTTCGACTTGCATGTGTTAAGCACGCCGCCAGCGTTCGTCCTGAGCCAGGATCAAACTCTCCGTCAAAAAACAACAGAAACAATCAAACCCCGGCCGAAAAGCTGCCACCACCCCACGGAGGCGGAACGGCGACAACACAATCAACCGAAAAAAATCCGGTATCAACAAACATGGCACACTATTGAGTTCTCAAACAACAGACCGAAGACCGGGCCTCAGCCCCGAGTTCGTGTTGGATTTTTTCGCCGCCCCGGTCCGGGAACGGCGTTCCCTGCCTCAAGCAGCTCGATCATCCTAGGCGCTCCGTTCCCGGCGTGTCAACTTCACGTCGACCTCCGGATCCGGACCGACCGGAACGGTCGATCCCGCATGAACTAGGCACGACGTGCAGTCGTGCTGCTCTTTGCGGCGGTGCCGCCCGCCGGCCTCTTCGGCCCTGCCTGACGACTCGATGAACACTACACCCCGCTCCGGGGGCCTGCAAGCCGAGCCCCGGAGCCGGAACGGAGCCGGCCCACCCGGGTGTGCTCAGCCGTCGACGGAGACCGCGGCGAGGTGCTTCTTGCCCCGGCGCAGCAGGGCCCACCGCCCGTGCAGGAGCTGCTGCGGCGCGAGCTCGGCGTCCTCACCCACGACCTTCTCGTTGTTGACGTAGGCACCGCCCTCCTTGAGCGTCCGCCGGGCCGCGCTCCGGGACTCGGAGAGCCCGGTGGCCACCAGCAGGTCCGCCACCTGGAGGCGGCCGGCCTCCACGCTGGCACGGGGCAGCTCCTGCGCCACTGCGGCGAGAGTCTCCGGGTCCAGAGCGGAGAGCTCGCCCCGCCCGAAGACGGCGGCCGACGCCGCGATCGCCTTCTCGGTGGCCTCCACCCCGTGCACCATGGAGTTGACCTCGTACGCGAGGACCTTCTGCGCCTCTCGCCTGTAGGGCTCCTCCGCCGTCCGGCGGGCCAGCTCCTCGATCTGCTCCCGGGTGAGGAACGTGAAGACCTTGAGCCGGTCGACCACGTCCGCGTCTGCGGTGTTGAGCCAGAACTGGTAGAAGGCGTACGGCGAGGTGAGCTCGGGGTCGAGCCACACGGCGTTGCCCTCGGACTTGCCGAACTTCGTCCCGTCCGAGTTGGTGATCAGCGGGGTCCCGATGGCGTGCACCGCCGTGCCCTCGACCTTGCGGATCAGCTCCGTCCCGGAGGTGAGATTGCCCCACTGGTCGGAACCCCCGGTCTGCAGGGTGCAGCCGTGGTCGCGGTGGAGGTAGAGGTAGTCCAGTCCCTGCAGGACCTGGTAGCTGAACTCGGTGTAGGAGATGCCCTCCTCCGAGTGCAGTCGCTTGGCCACGATCTCCTTCTTGATCATCGTGCCCACCCGGAAGTGCTTGCCGATGTCGCGGAGGAAGTCGATGGCCGAGAGCTGGGAGGTCCAGTCGAGGTTGTTGACCATCACGGCGCTGTTCTCGCCCTCGAAGGAGAGGAACCGCTCGACCTGGCCGCGGAGCAGGTCGACCCACTCCGCCACGGTCTCCTTCGAGTTGAGGATCCGCTCCGAGGACTGGCGGGGGTCGCCGATCAGTCCGGTGGACCCGCCCACCAGGCCGATGGGCTGGTGGCCGGACAGCTGGAGCCGGCGCATGAGCAGGAGCTGCACGAGGTGGCCGAGGTGCAACGAGGCCGCGGTGGGGTCGAAGCCGCAGTAGTAGGTGATCCGCTCCTCCGACAGCGCCTTCTCGAGAGCCGCCTCGTCGGTGGAGACGTGCACCAGTCCCCGCCACTGCAGTTCCCGCCAGACGTTGGCGAAGGACGGGTCGTTGTGCTGCTGGTTCAGATCAATGGCATTCGACACGGCTTACAAGTTACACCAGGGCGCGGCCGGGGAGCCCGCCGCGCCACGGTGCCCGGCCGGCGGCCGGTCAGTACCGGTCGAGGCCGGCCGGCAGCTCCCGGGCGGAGACGACGCGCAGCCGTTGGGTGGGACGGGTCATGGCAACGTACAGGTTGCCCACGCCGCCCCCGACCTCCTCGATCAGCGACTGGGGTTCGACGACGACGACCGAGTCGAACTCGAGGCCCTTGGCGTCCCACGCGGAGAGCACGACGACCTGACGGTCCAGCCGTCGCACCCCCGACCCGACGAGGCCCGGCAGCGCGCCCGCGAGCGCGGAGCCGAGCTCCTGGACGCGGTCCTCCGGCACGATCACGGCCACGAGCCCGCCGTTGACGACCTCCAGCTCGGTCCGCACCTGGTCGACGACCCCGTCGGCGACCCCGTCGGCCCCGACCCGGGCGACGATCGGAGCCTCGCCCTCGCGCACGGCCCGCGGCGCGGAGATCTCCAGGCCGGCGGCCCGGGCGACGTCGACCGCGGCCTCGGCCACGGCGGCGGGAGTGCGGTAGTTGACCGTCAGCTCGTCCAGGACGAACCGCTCCCCCACGAACGGGTCGAGCGCCGCCCGCCAGCTGCGGGCCGCGGCGGCCGAACCCGCCTGGGCGATGTCGCCGACGACGGTGAACGACTTCATGGGGCACCGGCGCATCAGCACACGCCACTGCATGGGCGAGAGCTCCTGCGCCTCGTCGACCACGACGTGGCCGTAGGCCCACGTGCGGTCCGCGGTCGCGGCCTCGGCCGCCGTCATCCGGCGCGTGGTCGCGGCGTTGAAGTCCGTCAGCTGGGACGCGGTCACGATGCCGTCGGCACCGACGTCCTCGAGGCTCTGGTGCATGTTCTGCAAGGCGTGCTCGGCGTTGTCGGTGGCCTTGCGCTGCTCGCGCTCGGTCTCGGCCCGGCGGCGCACGCCCGCCTGGTCGAAGTCGCCGAGCAGCTCGGCGGCCTCGTCGAGCAGCGGGACGTCGGCGGTCGTGAAGGGGGCGCCGACCGGGCGCAGCAGGGCGTCGACGTCCTCGGGCGAGAGGTGGGGGGCGGCCGACTCCAGGTAGTGCCGCTTGCTGAGCAGCTGGCGCACCAGGGTCTCGGGCGAGAGCGGCATCCAGGCGAGGTTGAGGGCGACCCGCACGTCACGGGACTGCCGGATGTCCTCCGCGAGGTACGAGCGGTCCATGACGTTGCCGCTCGTCGTGTTGAGGTGCTCGCCGAGCTGCTCGGTGAGCTCGCGCAGCACGATCTTCACGAACGTGTTCCGGGCCTCGTTGTGGGGCTTGCCCGTGGCCCGCGCCTTGTCACGGGCGCGCTTGACGGTCCGCGGGCTCAGCCGCACGCGGTGGGAGTCGACGCGCAGCACCTGCTCCCGCGCGGGGACCTTCTGGCGGTCCTTCACGGCGCGCGCGACGACGTCGACCATGTCGAGCCCCGACTTCAGCCGGGCCACGCGCACGTCGCGCTCGGGCACCGCGGTGACCCCCGGGTACAGCTCGGACAGGGACGACATCACGACCCCGGTCTCCCCCAGCGCCGGGAGGACGCGCTCGATGTACCACATGAAGGACGACGACGGCCCCACGATCAGGACTCCCGCCTTGCGGAGTCGGTCCCGGTGCTCGTAGAGCAGGTACGCGGCCCGGTGCAGCGCCACGGCGGTCTTGCCCGTGCCGGGCCCGCCCTGGACCACACGGACCCCGGGGAGCGGCGCCCGGATGATCCTGTCCTGCTCGGCCTGGATCGTCGCGACGATGTCCGACATCCGTCCGGTGCGCTTCTGGTTGAGCGCCGCCAGCAGGGCGCCCTCGCCGTGCAGCACTCCCTCGTCGTCGAGCATATCCAGGTCCAGGACGTCGTCCTCGAGGGCGGCGACCTCGCGCCCCTCCAGGATGAGGTGGCGGCGCCGCCGGACGTTCATGGGGTTCTGCGCGGTGGCCTGGTAGAACGCCGCCGCCTCCCGGGCACGCCAGTCGACCATGAGCCTCTGGTGGTCCTCGGTGGCCAGCCCGATGCGACCCACGTAGCGCCGGTCGCCGTCGCGCGTGTCGAGCCGGCCGAAGACGAGACGGTGGTCCACGGCCTGGAGCTGGGCCAGCCGGTCCTCGTAGTGGGAGGCGAACGCGTCGCGCTCGGCGCGGTTCTGGTGGTTGCCGGCGGACTCACTGCGCCGGACGGCCGCGAGCTCCGCCTCCTTCTCGGCCCGGAGCGCGTCGAGCCGGTCGTAGAGCATCGCGACGTACGCGCGCTCGACAGCAAGTTGCTCGGCCGCCATCGTGGCGACGGTCTCTGCCATGGGGGGACACCTCGTTCCGGATCGAACCGACCATCGATTCTACCGTCACGGATCACGATCCCGGGGTGACATTACTGTGCAGTGCGTAACAGGGGCGCACGGACCCCGGATGCGGTACGGGGAGGGCCCCGCGGCGGGCACCCGGGCTCACCGAACCGGTGCGGCCCGCAGCCGCCGCGGCTCAGACCCGGTACAGGGCCCGGACCCGGTGCCCGCCGAGCCTGCCGCGGCCCCGGAGGTCGGTGAGCTCCATGACGAGCCCGAACCCCGCCACGTGCAGCCCGGCGCGGTGGAGCAGCAGCGCCGTGGCCCCGAGGGTCCCGCCCGTGGCGAGGATGTCGTCGAGCACGAGGACCCTCGCCCCGCGCGGCACGTCGTCGGTGTGGATCTCCAGCACCGCGGATCCGTACTCGAGCACGTACTCCTCGCGGAACGTCTCGCGGGGGAGCTTGCCCGCCTTGCGCACCGGGATGATCCCCACCCCGGAGGCGTAGGCCACGGCCCCGGCCATGAGGAAGCCCCGGGCCTCGACGCCGGCCACGTAGTCGAACCGGCCGCGGAAGGCGTCGGCCAGCGCGTCCATGCTCCGGCGGAAGCCGGCGGCGTCCGCGAACAGCGGCGTCAGGTCGCGGAAGAGGACTCCGGGCTCGGGGTGGTCGGGGATCTTCACGCACAGGCGCTCGATCATCTGCTCAACGGATTCGGTCACGGGCCTCATGCTATCCGCACGCGGCGCGGCGGAGGTCAGGGCCTGCGCCGCGGGACGGCCCGCCGGTACGGCGAGACCGTCGGCTCACCGGGGATCCACCACCGCCAGGGGTACTCCGGTGTCCCCCCGGGCCCGGACACCCCCGTGCGGGGCCCGGAGACGGACTCGGCCGGGCGGGTCGGCGGACGGAGGAAGAAGCCGTGCGCGGGTCCGTGCGCCCCGGGCCGGTCGCCCGTCGCGAGCGGGGCGCCGTCGTGCGCGAGGTCGATGCCCAGGGCCTTGGCGAGGTTGCCGGGCCCCCGTGCGAGGGCGTCGTCGACAGCCCGGGACCCCCGCGCCCGGCGGCCGCGGGCCAGCTCGAGGCCCTCGACGACCTCCCCGGCCCGGACCAGGCATCCCCCGGCGACGCCCCGCGGCCGGCACACGAGGTTCACCGCGTGGTGCATGCCGTAGGTGAAGTAGACGTAGACGTGTCCGGGCGGGCCGAACATCGAGGCGTTGCGCCGCGTCGGTCCCCGGTAGGTGTGGGCGCCGGGGTCCGGCAGGTCGGAACCGGCCGGGCCGCCGTACGCCTCGATCTCGGTGATCCGTACCGTGACGAGCCCGTCGGCGGTCCGGTGGCCGAACAGCGCGCCGAGCAGCCGGGGCGCGACCTCCGGCGCCGGCCGCGAGAGCAGTGCGAGCAGCTCGGGGTGCTCCACGGCCGCGCCCGGTCAGGCCTCGACGATCGGCGCCCGGCGCGAGAGCGCCTCCACCTCGGCCACCTGGCGCTCCAGCTCCCGGACCTGGGCGGCGACGGCCGAGGGGGCGGTGCCGCCCTGGGCGTTGCGGGAGGCCAACGAGCCCTCGACCGTCAGGACCTCGCGCACCCCCGGCCCGAGGTGCCCGGAGATCTGCGCGAACTCCTCGTCGGAGAGGTCCCACAGCTCGATGCCGCGCTGCTCGCAGACCCGGACGGTGTCCCCGGCGATCTCGTGGGCGTCGCGGAAGGGCACGCCCTGGCGCACGAGCCACTCGGCGACGTCCGTGGCGAGGGCGAAGCCCTGCGGCGCGAGCTCGGCCATGCGCACCGTGTTGAAGTCCAGGGTGGCGATCATCCCCGCCACGGCCGGCAGCAGCACCTCGAGCTGGTCGATCGCGTCGAAGACCGGCTCCTTGTCCTCCTGGAGGTCCCGGTTGTAGGCGAGCGGCAGCCCCTTGAGGGTGGCCAGGAGACCCGTGAGGTCGCCGATGAGCCGCCCCGCCTTGCCGCGGGCCAGCTCGGCGATGTCCGGGTTCTTCTTCTGCGGCATGATCGACGAGCCGGTCGAGTAGGCGTCGTCGAGGGTCACGAAGGAGAACTCCTTGGTGGCCCACGTGGTGATCTCCTCGGAGATCCGCGACATGTCCACCGCGATCATCGCCGTGATCCACGAGAACTCGGCGTAGACGTCGCGGGCCGCGGTGCCGTCGATGGAGTTGTGGACGGCCGAGTCGAAGCCCAGCTCTTCGGCCACGGCCTCCGGGTCCAGGCCCAGGGACGAGCCGGCGAGCGCGCCCGATCCGTACGGGGAGACGGCCGCCCGCACGTCCCAGTCCGCGAGGCGCTGCACGTCGCGCAGCATGGCCCACGCGTGGGCCAGCAGGTGGTGGGACAGCAGGACGGGCTGGGCGTGCTGGAGGTGCGTCCGCCCGGGCATCGGCGCCTCGGGGTGCGCCTTCGCCTGGTCCAGGAGGGCCTGCACGACGTCGAGCACGTTGCGCGCGATGATCGAGGCGTGATCGCGCAGGTACATCCGGCCGAGGGTCGCGATCTGGTCGTTGCGGGAGCGCCCGGCGCGCAGCTTGCCGCCCAGGTCGGGCCCGGCCCGCTCGATGAGCCCCTTCTCGAGGGACCCGTGGACGTCCTCGTCGGAGGCCGCGGGCACGTAGGCGCCCGAGCGGACGTCGGCCTCCAGGCGGTCGAGGGCCTCGATCATGCCCGCCAGCTCCTCGTCTGTCAGCAGGCCCGCGGCGCGAAGCACGCGGGCGTGGGCGCGGGAGCCGGCGATGTCGTAGGGCGCCAGCCGCCAGTCGAAGTCGGTGGACTTGCTGAGCGCGGCCAGCGCGTCCGCCGGCCCTCCGGCGAACCGCCCGCCCCACAGGGCGCCCTCGTTGGTCCCGTGCCTGTCGTGATCGGCCATGTCTCTCCTCGGTGGGTCCGCGGGTCTCTCGGGCCGCGGGTCGGTCGGTGGACCGGGCCGGCCGGACTCCCGGCGACCCGGTCGCCGGGCGTGCGCGGAGGGCCCCACCGCCGGGACGGGGCCCTCCGTCGTCGTGCCCGTTCCTGCCGCGATCCGTGCTGGGACGAGCCTACGTGCTCGCGGTGCCCGGCGCCGGTACTACTCGCCCTCGGCCGCGAGGCGCTGGTCGCGGGACGCCGCGACCTTCGAGGACATGCCGAAGAGCTCGATGAACCCGCGCGCCTGGGACTGGTCGAACGAGTCGCCCTCGTCGTAGGTCGCCAGGTTGAAGTCGTAGAGCGAGCTGTTCGAGCGGCGGCCCGTGACGGTGGCCTGGCCGGCGTGCAGGGTCATCCGGATGTCGCCGGAGACGTGGCGCTGGGTGTCCTGGATGAAGGCGTCCAGGGAGCCCTTGAGCGGGGAGAACCACTGGCCGTCGTAGACGAGCTCCGTCCAGCGCTGGGTGGCGGTCCGCTTGAACCGGGCCTGCTCGCGCTCGATCGTGACGTTCTCGAGCTCGCGGTGCGCGGCGATCAGGGCCATGGCGCCGGGCGCCTCGTAGATCTCGCGGGACTTGATCCCCACGAGCCGGTCCTCGACGATGTCGATCCGGCCCACGCCCTGGGCCCCGGCGCGGCGGTTCATCTCCTGGATGGCCTCCAGCGGGGTGACGGGCTGGCCGTCGATGGCGACCGGGATGCCGCCGCGGAAGCCGATCACGACCTCGTCGGCCGGCGGCGGGAAGGTGGGGTCGTCCGTGTAGTCGTAGACGTCCTTGGTCGGGGCGTTCCAGATGTCCTCGAGGAAGCCGGTCTCGACCGCCCGGCCCCACACGTTCTGGTCGATCGAGAAAGGGTTCTTCTTGGTGGTGGCGATCGGGAGGTTGTGCTTCTCCGCGTAGTTGATCGCCTTGTCCCGCGTCAGCGCGAGGTCGCGCACCGGGGCGATGCACTTGAGCTCGGGACCGAGGGTCTGGATGCCGACCTCGAAGCGCACCTGGTCGTTGCCCTTCCCGGTGCAGCCGTGGGCCACGGTCGAGGCGCCGAAGCGCTGGGCCGCGGCCACGAGGTGCTTGACGATGACCGGGCGGGACAGCGCCGAGACCACCGGGTAGGCGTCCATGTAGAGCGCGTTCGCCTGCAGCGCCGGCATGCAGTACTCCGTCGCGAACTCGTCGCGGGCGTCGGCGACGTACGCCTCCACGGCACCGCAGTCGAGGGCGCGGCGCCGGATGGTCTCGAGGTCCTCCCCGCCCTGTCCGACGTCGACGGCCACGGCGATGACCTCGGCCCCGGTGGCCTCCCCGATCCAGCCGATGGCCACGGAGGTGTCCAGTCCCCCGGAGTAGGCCAGCACAACGCGCTCGGTCACGGTGTTCTCCTTCGTCAGTCGTCCGGGCACCCCGGTCGGTGCCCCTCTTCTATGCATGACTATACACGACTGGTTGTATTTATTCATCACGCGCGTGGCGGGCGGATCCCGGGACACGATCCGTTCAATTATGAGTTACTAGCAATAGGTGGCGGGTTCCGACATACTGGGCCCCGGACGCCCGGCGACGCCGCCGGACGCCCGCGGAGGAGCAGGATGCCCGTGCCCCGGCGCACCTGCCCACACCGGTACCGAACTTCGAGAGGAACTCCATGACCCACGTTCCCGACCAGACCCTGACGACGCGCCAGGGCCACCCGGTCTACGACAACCAGAACACCCGCACGATCGGCTCGCGCGGTCCCGCGACGCTCGAGAACTACGCCTTCCTCGAGAAGATGAGCCACTTCGACCGCGAGCGCATCCCGGAGCGCGTCGTCCATGCCCGCGGCACCACCGCGTTCGGCTACTTCGAGGCCTACGGCGCGTACGGCGACGAGCCCATCGCGAAGTACACCCGGGCCAAGCTGTTCCAGGAGGCCGGCAAGCGCACCGAGGTCGCCGTGCGCTTCTCCACCGTGGCCGGCGGCCGCGACTCCTCCGAGGTGGCCCGCGACCCCCGCGGCTTCGCGGTGAAGTTCTACACCGAGGACGGCAACTGGGACCTGGTGGGCAACAACCTGGGCGTCTTCTTCATCCGCGACGCCATCAAGTTCCCCGACTTCATCCACTCCCAGAAGCCGGACCCCGTGAACTTCGAGGCCGGCGTCGCCAACCGCGCCTTCGACTTCTGGAGCCAGTCGCCCGAGGCGCTGCACATGATCACCATCCTGTTCTCCCCGCGGGGCATCCCGGCGGACTACCGCCACCAGCAGGGCTTCGGCGTCAACACCTACAAGTGGGTCAACGCCGCCGGCGAGACCAAGCTGGTGAAGTACCACTGGGTCCCCAAGCAGGGCGTCAAGTCCCTCACCTCCGAGGACGCGGCGAACATCCAGGCCACGACCCTCGGCTCGCACACCAAGGACCTCTACGACGCGATCGAGGCCGGCGACTACCCCGAGTGGGAGATGCGGGTCCAGATCATGGACGACCACGACCACCCCGAGCTGGACTTCGACCCCCTGGACGACACCAAGGTGTGGCCGGAGGAGCTGTTCCCGCCCCAGCCGGTCGGCCGCATGGTGCTCAACCGCAACCCTCAGGACTTCTTCGCCGAGAACGAGCAGATCGCGTTCGGCACGGGCGTGCTGGTCGACGGCCTGGACTTCTCCGACGACAAGATGCTCGTGGGCCGCACGTTCTCCTACTCGGACACCCAGCGCTACCGCGTGGGCCCGAACTACCTGCAGCTGCCGGTCAACGCGCCCAAGGCCAAGGTCGCCACGAACCAGCGCGACGGCCAGATGGCCTACGGGGTGGACCTGGCCGAGGGGCAGAACCCGCACGTCAACTACGAGCCGTCCATCACCGGCGGCGTCCAGGAGCACCCGAAGGACCACGGCTACCACGCCGAGTACGGTCCCGAGATCTCCGGCCGGCTGGGCCGCGCCCGGATCGAGCGGACCAACGACTACCAGCAGGCCGGCGAGCGCTTCCAGCTCCAGGAGGAGTGGGAGAAGGAGGAGCTCATCGCCAACCTGATCGGCGCCCTCTCGCAGTGCGACCGCCCGATCCAGGAGCGCATGGTCTGGCACTTCTTCATGGTCGAGGACGAGCTCGGCAGCCGCGTGGGCGAGGGCGTCGGCGTCTCGCTCGACGACGTCAAGGACCTGGGCCCGCTGCCGACCCAGACCCTCACCGAGGAGGAGCAGCGGCGCGTCGCCAACCTGGGCCACAACGGCCCGCGCGACGTCGAGGGCCTCACCATGACCCACTGCGTCCCCACCGAGCGCGTCGTCGTGGAGCGGGAGCCGCAGCAGAGCCCCGCCATGATGTCGAACTGATCCCCTGCCGGGGCCCCGGCCGGATCGGCTCGGTC